>CAZSOD010000003.1:24821-47295 GCA_964608255.1 uncultured Ardenticatenaceae bacterium | reverse complement strand
ACGCCGCCGACTTCAGACTTGAGATCGCGTCCACCGACGCCGATTGCCTGGGAAACGCCGCCGTCCAGGTGATGCACCTCCGTGGCCACGGCTTGCAGCCCCGTTCCCGACGCGGCGACGATGCCGATGTTGCCGCGCCTGACTCGATTGGCGAACCCGAAACCGACGCCGTTGATAATGGCCGTCCCGCAATCTGGCCCCATCAGCAACAGGCCTTTGGCTCTTGCCTTGTGCTTCAGCCTGATCTCATCCGCCAGCGGCACATTGTCACTGAAGAGAAACACGTGCCGACCCAGATCGAGCGCCTCTTCCGCCACGTTGCCGGCAAACCGGCCGGGAACGGAGATCAGCACCCATTCAGCGGCCGGCAGTTGATCGAGGGCGCCTCTCAGGCTGCGGGGGCGAAACCCAGGAGTGGTCGTCGCTTGACGTTGTTTGAGCAGGGCATCTACCTGAGCGATGGCGTCGGCCGCCGCTGCCGCCGTGTCGGCTTTAACAATGATCAGCAGATCGTCGGGCCTGGCTTCTATCGCCGCCAAATCGAATCCGGAGGCTGTCAACAGCTCGCAATTGGCCGGCGTCGCCATCATCACGCCGGCGTCATTCACGCCGGGCAGGGCGACCAGCGCTTTCTGCAGTTGCATCAGCGTGACGGAATCGTGGTACGCGCCCGATCTGATTTGATATTTAGCGTAAGGCATCGTCTTGATTTGAGCAGCCGACCTAGCCCGGAAGTCGTGTTGCTCGCGAGTTTGTCGGTTAAGGGCTATTCGTTCCTCAGCATTCTTACCACGCGCCGCGCGACAAGACTGGCGAGCACATTCATGAAACCAACCATAACCACTACCAGCCCCAGGCCCAGCAACACTTTTCGTTCGGACCCGTTTGGAACGAAGTCCTTGATGACATCTCTAGCAACGTTCAACGCGAATTCAGTCTGGCTGGGGGCGATGGGCGCGGCGACCGGCGAACGAGTCATACCGGCATCGGGTTCCGGCGCGTCGTGCGTCTCTGCCGGCGCCGGCTCCAGGCGAGCCTGAACTTGCCTCTCTAGATTCTGAAGGGACTGCCTGACGATGGATTTCGCCGAGCTGTCCATGACGCGTTGGCCGACGCTGGCGATCCGGCCGCTGACCTGCACCGCGCCGTCGTAGCGAAGGCGGGTTGTGGCGGCCAGCGCCTCCAGGGTGATGTTGCCTTCACCGCGCACAGCGCCCGCCGGGCCGCTGCCGCTGACGATCATGTGCAGGCGGTCCGGGGGATAGACGTCGGTGGACTCCACCTTACCGTGAAAGACGCCCTGGACCGGCCCAACTCGGAGATTCAATAAGCCCTGCAGCGTGTTTTCATCGACCCTTTCCAGCTTTTCGCAGCCGGAAATCGTCATAGCCAGCACCTCGGGATCCATGACCATCTGCCAAACCAGCTCCTGGGGCGCTGCAAATTCGTACTCGCCTGCCAGTTCAATCATCTCTCGCTCCGCGCTTCGACGCGATCAAGACCGCGTCAACGATGTGTTGGTAGCCGGTGCAGCGGCACAGGTTGCCGGAGATCGCCACCCGGATTTCTTCTTCTGTCGGATTGGGATGACTCGCCAAAAACGGCAGCAGTGTCATCAGAAAGCCGGGCGTGCAGAACCCGCATTGCAGGCCGTGGGCTTCACGGAACGCTTCCTGAAGCGGGTGCAGCTTTTCGGGCGTACCCAGCCCTTCGACCGTCTGAATCCCGTTGCCGTCCGCCTGCACGGCCAGCATCAGGCAGGAACGAACCGGCTCGCCGTTCAAGAGGATTGTGCAGGCGCCGCATACGCCCTGCTCGCACCCCACGTGAGTCCCGGTCAGCCCCAGGTCATGTCTCAAGAAGTCACTCAACAACAGGCGCGCTTCCACCTCCGCGCGGCGCGGAATGCCGTTGACCGTGAATTGAATTGCGTGCTTAGTCAAGGCTCCATCCATCTTGGGCGCGTGACACTGCCTTCTGGATCGCTCGTTTCCCGAGCACAAACGCCAGATGACGCCTGTACTCGGCGGTGGCGTGAATATCCCCCGTGGGATCGATCTCGTCGCGGGCGGCGCGCCTGGCAACGTCGTCGATCAAGGCCATCGAAGGCAACTGGCCGACCAGAGCCGCGGCCGCCTGACCGGCTACCATCGGTGTCTCTCCCAGATTGAGGTAGACCAATCGCGCCCGACGACAAACGCCGTTTTCATCGAGCCCGATGATCGCCGCGACGCCGGCCTGGGCGTAGTCGCCGTGACGGCGCGCAATTTCCGTGAATGCATAGCCCGTCCGGCGCGCCGCCGGCGGAATGTCTATTTCAACCAGGATTTCATCAGGTTCCAGCGCGGTCGTGAACAATGATTGATAGAAGTCCGCGGCATTGACCCACCGTTCGTGGCCGCTTTTTCGCAGCAGGAACCGGGCTTGCAAAGCCACCATGACCACCGGCAACTCGGCCGCCGGGTCGGCATGGGCCAGGCTGCCGCCGATGGTGCCCCGGTTGCGGATCTGGGGGTGGGCGACGAGGGGCATGGCTTCGGCGATAAGCGGTGCATAGCCGGCGATGACGTCGCTGTGTTCAAGCTGGCTATGCCGCACCATCGCGCCGATCCGCAGGCCGCCATCGCCGGTCACATGAAGCCGGTCAAGTTCTCTTAGCTTGTTTAAATCGACGAGGAGGGTGGGCTGGGCCAGACGAAAATTCATGACCGGGATTAGGCTTTGACCACCAGCAAGCAGTTTGGCGTCCGCTCCATGATGACTCATCACGTCGAGGGCTTCCGCCAAAGTCAACGGGGCGATATATTGGAAAGAGGCCGGTTTCATAGGTTCGATGTCCGGTCAGTTGGTCGCGAATGGGATGGTGCTGCGGATGATAGCACAAACAATAACCCCGCGCGTGCAGCAATGGTTGCGAAGTACCCGTTCCGCGCGCGTGCTTCACTTGTTCGACGAGGTTTGCACGTTGGCCAATGAGAGAGACGAAGTCGTCTCTCTTGTATCGCCAGCGATCGGGCGGGGGCCATTTGCCGCCGTGCTCGAAGGTGATTTCACCTCTGGCCTCGATATAGATCAGCCCATTTCTATTCACAGCTCGCGTCAAGCCCTGAGGGTCGGCCCCTTGGTTGTTGACACCATCGGATCAGCCGTATGGCAGCCAAAGCCCCATTGGTCAAGGTTACGGAGGGCGGACATTGCCAGGTGGCCCTCGGCCGCAGGTTTGCCAGCGGACATTGCTGCTTCTCTGGAGCTGACGATAGAAGGGATCGTGACTGACGATCCTGTGACCTGCGCGGCCGGTGTTGCCCGTTTGGTCGGGCGCGGCGGCGGGTTGACGCCCACGGGCGACGATGCGTTAGTGGGCATTCTTTACGGCTTATGGGTTTGGTATCCACGAAAGCGCAGACGCCGCCTTGAGGAGTGGATGGCGATGATCGTTGAGGCGGCCGTTCCCCGGACGACGATTCTCTCCGCTAATTTTCTTCGGGCCGCCGCCGACGGAGAAGCAGTCTGGCAGTGGCACGATTTGGTCAATGGCAGTCCCGACTCTGTTGGCCGCATCCTCTCGATCGGCCATACCTCGGGGGCCGACGTTTGGGCCGGATTCACCTATACGGGATCGGTGTTGAGCCTGGTCCGGCCGGCGACGGCCGGACCATCTTCATCCTGATCCTGCTTTTCGAACCGGCGGCCCAGCGTTGGGAAAAAGGCGATGAGACCGCGCAACCTGTGCGCCGCCGCTACAATCTCGGCCTCCAGGCCATCGTTGCCTCCTCCCCAACCGCGCCGCTACATCTCCGCCCGGACGCCGATCTCCACGACGCGGTCGGGCGGCAGCCGGAAGAACTCGGCCGCGTCGTGGGCGTTGCGGTTCATCAGCACGAACAGCCGCTCGCGCCAGATCGCCATGCCCGGCCGGTCGGTGGGCAGCAGCCGCTCGCGGCCGAGGAAATAGGTCGCCTCGCCCGGCTCTAGCGGCAGCCCTCTCTCCCGCGCCAGGGCCAGGTCGCGGGGCACGTCGGGGTCCTCCATGAACCCATAGCACAGCACGACCCGGTAGAAGCCGTTTTGCAGCGGGTGAACTTCGACGCGCTCGGCCGCGGGGACGTAGGGCACTTCGTTGACCTTGATCGACAGCAGGATGACCTTCTCGTGGATCACCTTGTTGTGCTCCAGGTTATGGAGCAGCGCCGGCGGGGTGCATTCCGGATCGCTATACATGTAGACGGCCGTGCCCGGCACGCGGACGACCCCGGCCGAGTCGAAGCTCGCGGCGAAGTCGCTGAAGCGGACGGCCCGCTTGCCCATGATCTGTCGCAGGAGTTGTCGCCCTCGCTTCCACGTCGTCATAACCGTCAGCACCAGCACGCCGACGAGCAGGGGGAACCAGCCGCCAGCGGGAATCTTCATCACGTTCGCGCCCCAGAAACCGAGGTCGATGACCAGGAAGAAGGCGGCGAACAAAACGGCGACCGGCAGCGACCATTTCCACCGTTCGCGCGCCACCACGAACAGCAGCAAGGTGGTGACGACCATCGTCGTGGTGACGGCCAGACCATAGGCCGCGGCCAGACGGGTGGACGAGCGGGCCACGAGGACAAGGGCGATGCACGACGCCAGCAGCAGCCAGTTCACGGTGGGGATATAGATCTGGCCCACGGCGCTGGGCGAAGTCTGATCGATGACCACGCGCGGCAGATAGCCGAGTTGCACGGCCTGGCGGGTCAGTGAGAACGCGCCGGTGATCAGCGCCTGCGAGGCGATGACCGTGGCGAAGGTCGCCAGGGCCACCACCGGATAGAGCGCCCAGGACGGGGCCATGTGGTAGAACGGGTTTTCGATGGCCGCCGGGTTGGTGATCAGCAGCGCGCCCTGGCCGAAGTAGTTCAGCAGTAGCGCCGGCAAAACGACGGCGAACCACGCCAGCCGGATGGGCGTCCGGCCGAAGTGGCCCATGTCGGCATAGAGCGCCTCACCGCCGGTGACGACCAGGAAGACGGAGCCGAGCACCAGAAAGCCGGGCCAGCCGTTGTGGCGGAAGAAGTTCAGCCCGTGGAGCGGGTTGGCCGCGGCCAGCACGTCCGGCTGCCGCGTGATCCACCACAACCCCAGCGACCCCAGCACCACGAACCAGACCAGCGTGACCGGTCCGAAGATGCGGCCGACTCGTTCCGTGCCGTGACGTTGAAACCAGAAAAGCGCTACCAGGATGGCAATCGTAATCGGGATAATGAACGGCTCGAAGAGAGGCGTGGCGACGCCCAATCCCTCGACGGCCGACAGCACGGAGATAGCCGGGGTGATGATGCCGTCGCCATAGAGCAGGGCGGTGCCGAACAGGCCGAGCATGATCAGCCACCAACGGCCGGTGCCGCGCCGCGGGTCACGCGCCGGCATGATGAGCGTCGTCAGCACCAAAATGCCGCCTTCGCCGTGGTTGTCGGCGCGCATGACGAAGACCAGGTACTTGATCGTGATAATAATGATCAGCGACCAGAAGATGAGCGACAGGACGCCGATGATGTTCTCGGCCGTGGCCGGGATGCCGTGGCCCTCGTGGAACGACTCGCGGAAGGCATAGAGCGGGCTGGTGCCGATGTCGCCATAGACGACGCCCAGTGCGCCGAGCGCCAGGAGCAGCAGCGCGTTGTTGCCGGACGGACGCGCGTGGGGCGGGGCGGTTTCGGGGGCATCACTCATCTTGAAGCCTCATCTGTACTCAAGCGTTGTCGATTCGTCGATAAGGACTACCTCATACGATAGACGGCCTCCGGTGGCGAAACAATCCCCCTGAGATACATTGTTGGCAGATGCGCGGTCAGGATTGACCGCGCCACGTAGCGCGGGCAATCATGCCCGCGTCCCCCTACGCCGCGCCGCGACCTCTCCTTCATAAGCCCACCATAAGAACGACCGGCGCGAATCCCCCGTATGGGCAATTCAATGGAACAATTAGGCTCCCGCTGACGTTAACACCATGCAACCGGCCTGACGGCTACTAACCGTCAGGTAGATAGCAAAGACTGATTCAAGGAGAACGAACCATGTCGGACTATAAGCGATTGATGGTGCTTTTTGTCCTTTTGTTGGGCCTACTCGTCGCGTGCAACCCCGCAGCCACTGAGCCGGGGGCCGGCGAGACTGTGGCCACGCCGGCCGCGGGCGAGACGCCCGAAGCCAGCGGCGCGAGTGATGCCGCGGTGGGCGCGGCGATTGCCTACGTGGCTAACGAACTGGGCGTGCCTCAGGCTGAGGTGACCCTCATCTCGGCCGAGGCGACTGAGTTTACGGATTCGTGCTTCGGATTGGGCGGGGCAGCCGAAAGCTGCCTCCAGGCGATCACGCCCGGCTATATCGTGCGGCTGAGCGCCAACGGTCAGGAGTACGAGGCGCGTACTGATGAAGGCGGCGCAGCCGTGCGCCTGGCCGGCGATGACACCAGCAGCGACGCGATCACGGCTTCGGCCGTGGCCTTTCTGGCTGATGAGTTGGGCCTCACACCCGAAGATTTCCAGGTCGTCTCAGTCGAGCCGATGGAGTTCAGCGATGCCTGCCTTGGTCTGGGCGGGCCGGACGAGAGTTGCGCCCAGGTGATCACCCCCGGCTACGTGGTAAAGTTGAACGCCAACGGCCAGGAGTACGAGGCGCGGACGAATGAGAACGCCACTGTAGTGCGCGTGGCCGATGAGAACGCCACGGGCAGCGGCAATGACGCCATCGCCGCCTCGGCCACGGCCGTTCTGGCGGACAAGCTGGGTGTTGACCCGGCGGAAATCACAGTCATTTCGGCCGAACCGACCGAGTTCAACGACGGCTGCCTGGGTCTGGGCGGGCCGGACGAGAGCTGCCTCCAGGCCATCACCCCCGGCTACATCGTCACGCTGAGCGCTGGTGGCGAGGAATACGTGGCTCATACCGACGCCAACGGCGTGCAGGTGCGGCTGGCGAATGCGATGCCCTAACTGGCTATCGCGCAAGCGAGCGGCTTGAGAAAGAGGCCCCGGCCGAAAACGCCGGGGCCTTTTGCTCTCTCTCCGCTCGTCGTCGCGCCCTTTTACCGATCTACAGAATAATCGCGGATAGGTGTAGGGGCCGGACGACGGCGAAACCCTCTCGTCCTTGCCGAACGGCGTCGTCTCGCCGTCGTCCGGCCCGGTGGGCAAAGAGGGCCGGACGACCGGGAGACGAGGTTCAGGTGATCGGACAACGTCTCTCCCGGTCGTCCGGCCCCTACACGCGATCCTTGACTATTTTGCAGAACTGCTAAAGCGCCTCGGTACGAACCGCCGCGGCCTAGACCTTGTAGAGCGTATCGATGTAGCCCTTCAAGATGTCGCTGACCACGCCGCGCAGCGGGAGTGTGGCTGCCATGCCGTAGACCGGGGCCATATCGCCTTTCTCGTCCGGGTGGGCCTTCACCTGGGCCACGGCCGCCCGCAAATCCGCGACGAACCGCTCGGCCACGCCCGGCTCCGTGTGGCGCAGCGTCACGCACAGGTGGACGCACGCCGGCCGGTGCAGCCCGTTGAGGCTCCAGCCGCGGCGGCTCATCTCGTCCAGCACGCGGTAGACGTTCAACTCGTCGGAGGCGAAGGCGTGGACGAACAGCGAGCGGCCGAGCAGGCGCAACTCCGGGATGGCGGCGATGCCGGCGCGAATCTCGGCCGCCGTGGCGAAGATGCGCCGCGCCGCCTCGCGGTAGCCGTCGCGGCCCAGCGACACCATCGCCGCCCAGCACGCCGCGCTGAGCGCCCCCGGCCGGCTGCCGGCGAAGGTGGGCGAGAAGTACAGCCCGCCCGGCCAGTCGGTGGCGGTGAAGTACTGGTAGTGGCGCAGGGCCGGGTCGCGATAGAGCACGACGGACGTGCCCTTGGCGGCGTAGCCGTACTTGTGCGTGTCGGCCGACATGGACGTGACGCCCGGCAGCCGGAAGTCGAACGGCGGCGTCGGATAGCCCAACTCGTTGGCCCAGGGCAGCAGGAAGCCGCCCAGGCAGGCGTCGGTGTGGAAGCCGATGCCGCGCTCCAGCGCCAGCGCCGACAGCTCGGCGATGGGGTCGATGACGCCGTGGGGGAATGACGGGGCCGAGCCGACGATGACGACCGTGTTGCGCGTGACGGCTCGCCGCGCCGCGGCCGGGTCGGCCCGGGTGTCGCCGTCCACCGGAATGCGCACCAGCTTGATGTTGAAGTACTGCGCCGCCTTGTCAAAGGCGGCGTGGGCCGTCTCCGGCACGAGCATCTCCGGCGCGGTGATGCCCTGCGTCGCGCGCGCCCGGTCGCGATAGGTTTTCATCGCCAGCAGGATGCTCTCCGTGCCGCCGCTGGAGAGCGTGCCGCAGACCTGGCCGCCCGCGGCCGGGTCGTCCGCGCCCAGCATCCCCGCGGTCATGGCGACGATCTCCGCCTCGTACTTGGCGATGCTGGGCCAGACGTCGGCGTGCAGCGGGTTGGTCTGCGAGGTCAGGGCGTAGACCCGGTTGAGGAAGTCGATGTGGGCCGGGTCGCCGTGATAGACCGCGCCGGAGACGAAGCCGTCGCGCCAGCGCGCCTCCTCCCGCTGTTGAAGCTCGGCCACTTCGCGCAGCAGTTCGGCGCGGTCGCGGCCGGCCTTTGGCAGGCGGGCATAGGCGGCGTAGTCGCCGCGGTAGGGCTTCAGCGACGTCTCCAGTTCGGCCATGATGGGCGTAAATTCGGCCTCGATGCGCCGGTTGACGGCGGGGACGGCCCGCAGCCCCTTCTCCAGCGCGGGCGCGAAGCGGCGCTGCAAGCGCGCTCTGAGTGACATGGTTACTCTCCGTTGAGGGCGCGGTAGATGCGCTTGTTCTGCTTGTAGATGGCCTCGTAGGCGGCGAATAGCTCGTCGTACAGCGCCCGGTTGGCCGGGTTCGGCGTGTAGGTCGCGCTGACGGGCACGTTGTGGTCGATCTCGGCCAAGGTGGTGTAGCCCATCGCCACGGCCGCCAGCAACCCCACCCCGCGCACGTTGGCTTCCACGGGGGCCTGCACCTGGCGAATGGTCCGATCCAGCACGTCGGCGTGAATCTGGCACCAGACGGCCGACTTGGCCCCGCCGCCGATCATGCGGATATTGTCCATGCGCCGCCCGGTGAACTTCTCGACGTACTTCAGCAGCCAGCGCGTATTATAGGCCACGCCCTCGAAGACGGCCCGGATCAGGTGGGCGCGCGTTGTGCGCAGCGACAGGTTGTAGAAGCCGCCGCGGGCCAGCGAATCATCGACCGGCGTGCGCTCGCCGTGGAGCCAGGGGGTGAAGATGACCCGCTCGCTGCCCGGCGGCGCGGCGGCCGCCATCTCGTCGAAGATCGGGTACACGTCGGGGATGCGCGACTCGCGGGCCAGGGCGTCGTCGGCGTAGAGGACGTTGTCGCGCAGAAAGGCCAGGCAGGCCCCGGCCGTTTCCTGCTCATCGACCAGGAAGTACTTGCCCGGCACGGCCGAGGGCAGCGAGGCCATGTTGTGGAACAGGTCGGTCTTCTTATGGGGCACGTGGCAGGTCAGCCACGACGAGGTGCCGATGTAGAGGTGCGGCTCGAAGTCGCCCACCGCGCCGGAGCCGATGGCCGCCGAGTGCATGTCGGGCGTGCCCATGATGACCGGCACGCCGGCCGGCAGGCCCAACTCGGCCGCCGCCTTGCCCGTCAGCGGGCCGAGCACGTCCACCGCCCGCCGCAGGTCGGGCAGCTTGTCCCGGTCGAGCGTCGCGTAGCGCAGCAGCCGGTCGTCGTAGCGGATATTGTCGATGTCGCGGTTGTCGGTCACCCAGTGCAGGGTGATCGACTCCCACGAGGCGGCGTAGCGGCCGGTGAGGCGCAGGTTGAGGTAGTCCTTCGGCTCCAGGAACTTGTAGGTCGCGCGGTAGACGTCGGGCTGGGCGTGCTTCAGGTACAGGATGTGGGCGATGGAGTCCTTGCCGGTGCGGGTCGGCAGGCCGCCGGTCAGCCGCAGCCACGTCGCCAGCCGGCGCACGCCGTAGCCCTCCACCTTCAGCCGCCCGTCGGTGATCTGCCGGACGTAGGGCGCGCCGCGGGCGTCCATCCAGATGAGGGCGTTGTGCAGCGGGCGGCCGTCGCCGTCCACAGCCACCGTGCCCGACCACTGGCTGGTGCAGCCCACGGCAGCCACGCGCGCCGCCGCGCCGGGGTTGCCATCGAGCAGCTGATGGGTGGTCGCCCGGATGCTGGCCCACCACTCGGCCGGGTCCTGCTCCGCGCCCCCACCGGGCAGGATGGCGAGAGACGTCGCGCCGACGCGGCAATCGACTACTTCGCCGCGCGGCGACACCAGCGCCACCTTCGGGCCGGACGTGCCCAGGTCAATCGCCAGAATGAGCGGCTCCATCGTCCCCTCCTCTCGCAAGCGAAGCGCCGCCCGGCCGGCTTGGGCCGGGTCTCTCCCCATCCTGTTCTCACGCCGCCAGAACCGGCGCGGCTCACCCGCCCAGGTAGGCCTTCTTCACCAGCGGGTTGCGGGCGATCTCGTCGGCCGCGCCGCTGAGGACGACGTTGCCCGTCTCCAGCACGTAGGCGCGCCCGGCGTAGCGCAGGGCCAGGTTGGCGTTCTGCTCCACGAGCAGCATCGTCGTCCCGGCCTGGTTGATCTCGTGCAGCGTCTTGAAGAGGTTTTGCACCAGGAGCGGCGACAGGCCCATCGACGGCTCATCGAGCAGGATGAGCGGACCGTTGAGCATCAGGGCGCGGCCGACGGCCAGCATCTGCTGCTCGCCGCCGCTGAGCAGGTCGGCCAACTGGCCCTTGCGTTCGTCCAGCCGCGGGAAGGTGGCGAAGACGCGCTCCAGGTCGCGGGCCACGGCCGCCGCGTCGCGGCGAGTGTAGGCGGCCAGCTTCAGGTTCTCCAGCACGGTCAGGTTGCCGAAAATGCGTCGCCCTTCGGGCACGAGAGCGATGCCGTAATCCCGCACAATGTGGCCCGCCGGGCGGCCGAGCAGGCTTTCGCCGCGCCAGGTGATGCGGCCGCCTACCACGCGGCCGCCCAACTCGCCGATCTGCCCGACGATGGTCCACAGCGTGGTTGACTTGCCCGCGCCGTTGGCCCCGATGAGCGTCACCATCTCGCCCTCGTCCACGTCGAACGAGACGTTATGGAGCGCCTGAATCGCGCCGTACTTGACCGCCAACTCCTGCACCGAGAGGAGCATCAGGCCGCCTCCTCGCCCAGATAGGCCTCGATCACGCGGCGGTTGTTGCGAATCTCCTCCGGCGTGCCCTCGGCGATAGTCTTGCCGAAGTCGAGCACCTGGATGCGGTCGCAGATGTTCATAATGACCCGCATTTGGTGCTCGATGATCCAGATCGTGACCTGGAATTGCTCGCGCACCCACTGGATCAGTTCGATAAGCTGGTCGATTTCGCCCTGGTTCATGCCCGCCGCCGGCTCATCGAGGAGCAGCAGCCGGGGCTTCATGACCAATGCGCGGCAAATCTCCACCCGCCGTTGCATGCCATAGGCCAGATTGCGCGGCCGCTCGGCGGCGTAGGGCTCCAAATTGAACAGGCGCAGCAAGGCCAGCGCCTCGTCGCGGACGCGGCGCTCATCGCGGCGCAGCCGCCCACTCAACAGGAAGGTGTCGAGGAAGCCGTACTGCATCTGCGAGTAGTGGGCGATGCGCAGGTTGTCGAGAACCGACAGCTCATTCCAGAGGCGAATGTTCTGGAAGGTGCGGCCGATGCCCAGCGAGGTGATCTGGTGCGGTTGCAGGTCATTGAGGCGGCGGCCGGCGAAGACTAGCTCGCCCCGCTGCGGCCGGTAGAGGCCGCACAGCAGATTAAAAATGGTCGTCTTGCCCGCCCCGTTGGGGCCGATCAGGCCGACCGTCTCGCGCTCGTCGAGCGCGGTCGAGAAGCCGGCGACGGCCATCAGCCCGCCGAAGGCGTGGGTCAGGCCGTCAATCTGTAGAAGGGGCACGGACGATGATCTCCTCGGCCGGGGTAAAGTACTTGCGCAGGCGGGGGAACACGTCGAGCAGTTCCCGGTCGCCCATAATGCCGCTGGGGCGGAACAGCATCAGGAAAATGAGCAGCAGTGGCGTGAAGACCCAGCGGAACAGGTCGAGCGGCCGCAGCACTTCCAGCAACAGCGTGAAGGCCACGGCGCTGATGATGGAGCCGCTGATGGAGCCGATGCCGCCCAGGTAGACCATGACCAGGATGAGCGTCGACTGGAGCAGGAAGTAGCTCGACGGATTGATGAAGCCCAGCAGGTGGGCATGCAGCCCGCCGGCCACGCCCGCCAGCCCGCAGCCGAGCATGAAGGCGACCATCTTCAGCCGCCGCGTATGAACTGTCATCACCTCGGCGGCGATCTCGTCGTCGCGGATGGCGACGACGCTCTTGCCGACGGTCGAGGTGACGAAGTTGCGGATGACCAGCACCGTCGCCAGGGCCGAGAGGAACGTCCAGATGAGCAGCCACGGCGCGTCGAGGACGCCGTTCATCACCCGCAGCACGCCGCCCATGCCCATGAAGCCGCGCGGCCCGCCGATGGCGTCGACGTTTTCGACCAGGCTCTTGAAGATGAAGTTGACCGCCAGCGTGATGACGGCCAGATAGTCGCCGCGGGTGCGGAACGAGGGGATAGACACCAGCAGGCTGAACAGCGCCGCGGCCACGCCGCCAATGACCAGGGCAATGGGAAAGACCAGCAGCGACAGCGGCGCGGGCAGGTCGCGGATGCCCAGCACGGCGTTCTCGCCGAACAGGGCCACCGTCACCAGCGAGGCGACGTAGGCCCCCACGCCCATGAACGCGGCGTGGCCGACGGAGAACTCGCCCATGTAGCCGTTGATCAGGTTCAGGCTGACGGTCAGAATGATGTTGATGCCGATGACGGCCAGCAGGAACTGGATGTAGCCGGAGTAGAGTCCCAGCCACGACGGGACGATCGTCAGGAGAAAGACGATAAGGACGAGAAGGGTCAGGCCGTAGCGTTTCACGGGTTGCCCTATACTTTGGTCCGGCGCGGAACGCCGAAGAGACCGGTCGGCCGCACGACGAGGACGACCAGCAGCAGTGTGAAGGTGATCAAGTCGCGGTAGGTCGAAGGCAGGAAGGCGACGACGAAGATCTGGGTAAAGCCCAGGATGTAGCCGCCGACCATCGCGCCGCGGATGGAGCCGATGCCGCCGATGACCGCGGCGATAAACGCCTGCCAGCCGACGAGCAGGCCCATGTCATAGCTCAGGATGGGGAAGGCTGTGCCGTACATGACCCCGGCCAGGGCCGCCAGCCCCGAGCCAATGACGAACGTGACGACGATGATGGCGTCGGTCGAGATGCCCATCAGGGGCACGGCCAGCCGGTCGTAGGAGATGGCGCGCATGGCCATGCCCCAGCGCGTGCGCTGCACGAGGAAGGCCAGCACGATCATCGTCAGAATGGACAAGACAAAGACGAGCAGCTTGATGTTGGTGACGCTCAGCCCACCGAAAGTGTAGACCTGCTTGGCGAAAAGCGACGGGAACTGCCGGTCGCGCGCGCCGAGCAGGGCCAGGTTGCCGTACTCCAGCAGCAGGCCGAACATGAGGGCGGTGATGACCAGGTAAAGGCGCTGCGCGCCGCGGCGGCGCAGCGGCCGGTAGGCGACGCGCTCGATGGTCACGCCGACGGCCGCGGTCAGGGCCATTGTTGTGACGATGGTCAGCGGCGCGACGAGCCACAGCGGCAACTGAACCGGCGGCTTCACACCAAACCCGCCCAGCAGGAACGTGCCGATGAAAAAGCCAAGGTAGGCCCCGACCATGAAGATGTCGCCGTGGGCGAAGTTGATCAGCAGCAGCACGCCGTAGACCATCGAGTAGCCGACGGCAACCAGCGCCAGGAAGCTACCCCACTGAATTGCGTTCAGCAGGTGCTGCAGAAACGTGTCGAGCGTCATGGTGGTGGAAGAGAAATAGTCCGCAGATTGGGCCGATTTAAAGCTCGGAAATCTGCCCAATCTGCGGACAACTCCTCTCTTACGGGCAGACGGACTTGAAGAAGTTCACCCCGCCATCCTGAATCTGGACGATGACGGCGCACTTGATCGGGTCGCCCTGATCGTCGAAGGTCATCTTGCCGGTGATTCCCTCAAAGTCCTTAATGGCGGCCATGCCATCGCGGACGCAGGTGCGGTCCTGCTCAAGGTTGCCGGTCAGCGTGCCGCAGTTCTTCAGCGCCTGAACGACAAGCTGCATCGAGTCCCAGGTCAGCGCGCCGACGTCACTGGGGATTTCGCCGTGGCGCGCGTTGAACTTATCGATGAACTCCTTCGTCGCGCCGGTGGCGCCGGACGCGACGTAGTGGGTGCTGTAGAAGTAGCCATTGCAGGCAGCGCCGCACAGTTCCAGCAGTTGCGGGTCGCCCCATGAGTCGCTGCCGACGATGGGGATGGTCATGCCCAGGTCCTGCGCCTGCGACACGATGAGCGGCACTTCGCTGTAGTACTGCGGCGTGAAGAGTACCTGGCACTCGGTGGCCTTAATTTTGGTCAACTGCGCGCTGAAGTCCTGGTCGCCGGTCGTAAAGGACTCGAAGGCGACGACGGAACCGGCCCCATGGAGTGCTTCCCAGGCGCTGCGGAAGTTATCGGCCAGCCCCTTCGGGTAGTCGCTGGCCACGTCGAACAGGACGCACGCCTTGTCTGCGCCGAACTGCTCCGTAGCGAAGTTGGCGACGACCGGCCCCTGGAAGGGGTCGAGAAACGGCGCGCGGAAAACCCACGGCCGGTTCAGCGTGGTGTTGGGGTTAGTGGACCACGGGCTGATCATCGGCGTTTCGAGATTGTTGGCGACTTCCCCGGCGGGCACGGCGGCCACGCTGGCGTTCGGCCCGACCAGCACGAGGACGTTGTCCTGGGTAATGAGCTTGTTGGCGACGCCCGTGGCGCCCTCGGCCGTGCCGTTGTTGTCCTCTGTTACCAGCTGGATCGTATACTTCTGCCCGCCCACGTCCACGCCGCCGGCAGCGTTTACCTCTTCGGCGAACATTTCGGCCGCCACTCGTGAGTGTTCGCCCACTTTGGGAATGTTGCCGGTCAATTCCAGATTGAGACCGATCTTGAGGGCGTCTCCGCCTCCTCCGCCGCATCCAACCAACGCCAGGGCGCTGAGGAGCAGCACTGCCAGAAGCCTGAGCGACGTTTTGGTCATGAATCCCATCCTCCGAAACAACCAGATGTTAAAGGTGGCTAAACATACACAAATGCCCTAGCAGGCGCAAGGACATAGGGCGATTGGCGCGCTACTAAAGCCCGTTCTCGACTGGCGGGCGGAGCGCATTGGTCTGGTGGACGTTCAACAGAAGCGGCCTATAATGTCTGCCATGACCGAACGCACGCGGCGCTCGGGTGGAGGATGAACGAACCGATGGCCAAGGTGATGAAAACGTTGAGCCGGCTTCTGGCCGGCGCGGCCGTATTGCGGCTGGCGCTCATGGGCGCGACGGGCAGCCGGCGCAAGAAACGCGCTCCGGCCAAAGAGCCCCTGGAGACACTGGCTGCGCCCGACGCCGCGACGCCGAACATCCTGTTCTTCATCCTTGACGACCTCGACGCGCGCACCATGCAGGTAATGCTCGACGCCAATATGCTCCCCAACATCCGCAGCAAGATCGTTGAGGGGGGTGTCGACTTCCAGAACACTTATGTGCCGTGCAGTATCTGCTCCCCCTCGCGGGCCTCGCTCCTGACCGGCAAGTTCACCCACAACCACGGGGTGTGGCACGTGGCCGGCAGCGAAGGCCCGACGCGCTTTGACGCCTATTTGGCGGCGACCGACGACGGCTACTTGCCCAACTGGATCGGCCCGACTTATTACCGCGCCTTCGTCGGCAAATATCACCTCGGCTTCCGCCATCCACAATGGGACCGCTACCAGGCGGTGGACGGCTACGATCCACGGCCGGGTATGTACAAGTCGGTTGAGGACGGCCGCGAAGTGATGCCGAACGTCTACCAGACCAAGTACATTGGCGATGCCGCCAAACAGGCCATTGCCGCCTCCGGCAGCAAGCCGTTCTTCCTGATGGTTTCGCCCACGGCGTTGCACGTCAACGTCTCCGGCTGGCATAAGAAGGACAACTACGCGACCGGCGGCTTCACCGGCATCCCGGTTGCCTACGACCAGTTTCCCAATGGCGCGGGCTGGCGACAGCACCTGGTTACCACCGACTTCTCCAGCGGCGCCCCCGTTTATCGCTGGTGGTCGCGCGACAGCGACTCGCGCGATCGCGGCTGGGGCGACTGGACAAGCATCGGCGATGCCTCCACCGTCGCGCCCGGCACCGGCAGCAGCGCGGTTGTAGGCTGGAACGTCCTGTTGCCCTCGCCCAACGTGCGCCGGCAGCAACTCGTCCGCCAGCTGGGCGCGAACGTGGAGTTCTACGCGCGCGACATCATCACCGGGCAGCCCACCACGGCCTGGGCTCGGGTCGCTGATCAGGCGACGCTGGCCGGAACCGGCACCGCGCCCGTGGCGGCCTGGACGGCGGCTTACTTTCCCAGCGGCCTCATCCGCCAGCAGGTGATCCGCGGTAGTGAGAGTGAGGGCTATGCCGGCTACGTCCGCCATCGCCTGCCGACGACCGGCGCGTTTACATCGTGGCGCGTCGATCCCGATTGGGGCGAGTCGGTTGTCTTCGGCCGCCTGTGCGGCTTTGCCATCATCCCGACCGGCGGCCCGCGCTACGTCGTCCAGCTCGTCATGCGTCGGCCCGGCGCGGCGACTTATGATTGGTGGGAAAGCGGCCAACTGGTCGACTTCCAGGAAATGGCCCTGCGCGGCACGCCGACGAGCGGGCTCGAATCCGCCTCAGCGCCGCCGCCGGCGATTGACGTGGCCGACGAAGGCGACCTGTACCGCAGCGCCGACCTGACCTTCTCGCCTCGCGGCACAATCCAGCGCGAGCAAGCCGACAGACAAGCCGGGCCCGAATCCGTTCCGGAGCGCGGGCCAACGGTGGTGACGGAGGTCCATCCCTACTTCATGCTGCGCGGCTACGCCGAAGGTAGCTGGTGGCCGGTCACGCCGGGCCAAACCTACGACTACGGTGGCGACCTGCCGGCCGGGCGGCTGCGGCCGAACCATGATCCCAACGACTTCCGCCCCTCAAGCGCGCAGTTCGACTTGCCCCGCGGCAAAAGCTCGTGGAACCGCCAGCTTGATAGCGCCCTCCCGTTCTACTCGCCGCAGACCTGGCCCGATCTGACCGCGCCCGTGCCCGGCAACCGGCAACAACAGGACTACCTGCAGCGCCTATACCTAGACCGGCTGGAGCAGATGATCTCGGTCGACCGGATGGTAGGTGAGGTGATTGACGCCGCCGGCCCGAACACGCTCATCATCTTCACGGGCGACAACGGTCACTTCCACGGCGAGCATCGCCTGAGCAACAAGCTTTCGCCGCAGGAGGAATCGGTGCAGGTGCCGCTCTACATCCGCAGCCCCAAGGGGATTACGCGCCAGATTGCCGATCTGACGGCCAACATCGACCTCGCCCCGACCATCCTGGAGTATGCCGGACGGCCGTGGGCCAACCCCGCCTTCAAGATCGATGGCCGCTCGCTGCGCCATTTTGTCGAGGGCGCGACCGGACCCAACTGGCGCAAGTCGCTTTTGCTAGAATATCACCGGCCGCGTGGTGTGTCGGAGCCAGACCGCTCCGGCACGGATTGGCGTTTTGGCCTGCCCGACTACCTGGGGCTGCGGCAGCGTGGGCTTGGCGGCGGCGTGCCGCTCAATACCGTCTACGTGCAGTACTATGCCGATGTCAACGACCTGACGACAATCGTCGATTATGAGTATTACCATCTGGATGTCGATCCGTTTCAGACCGATAATCTCGCCAACGGGCGAATCATCGAGCTGGATCAGATTCTGCGCGACTTTTACGGCGCTTCGGGCGCGCAATGCCGCGACCAGGACATGCGCTTCGTCCCGCCGGCCGCCTAGCGCTTCGTCACAAGGTTGACGAACCGAGCGCTTGCCGCGGCCTAACTATGTGACAAGGAACGGTTCATGGACTTCTCTCTCAGCGACAACCACAAGATGATCGAGCGCACCGTGTATGACTTTGCGCGCAAGACGATCATGCCGATCATCAAGGAACACGACCGCAACCACACCTTTCCCCGCGAGTTGCTGCCGCAGATGGCCTCGCTGGGCTTTCTGGGCATCTGCCTGCCGGTGCGCTACGGCGGCGCCGGGCTGGACTACCTCTCGCTGGCTATCCTGTCCGAGGGGCTGGAATATGCCGATTCCTCCGTGCGCGAGACCATCGCCGTGCATCTGGGCCTCCACGCGCTGCCGATCTTCCAGTGGGGCACCGACGAGCAGAAGCGTGCCTTTCTGCCGGCGCTGGCAACCGGCGAGCATATCGCTTGCTTCGGGCTGACGGAGCCGGGCGCGGGGTCGGATGTGGCGGCCATGAGCAGCCGGGCGCGTCGCGATGGGGGCGACTACGTGCTGACCGGGGAGAAAATGTGGATCACCCTGGCCGACGTAGCCGATCGCTTTCTGGTGTTTGCCAAGACTGACCCGGACAAGGGGGCCGGCGGCATCAGCGCCTTCATCCTCGAGCGCGGCTGGAAAGGGTTAACGACAGGCACGATCGAAGGCAAGATGGGCGTGCGGGCCAGCAACACCGGCTGGATCAACATGGCTGAGGTGCGCGTGCCGGCCAGCCACCGGCTGGGTGAAGAGGGCGAGGGGTTCAAGATAGCCATGAGCGCCCTGGACAACGCGCGCTATGGCGTGGCCGCTGGGGCGGTGGGCATAATCAAGGCGTGCCTCGACGAGTCAATTGCCTATGGCCGCCAGCGCCATACCTTCGGCAAGCCCATCGTTGAGTACCAGCTCGTCCAGCAGATGCTGGCCAACATGCAGCAGAGTATCGACGCCGGGCAATTGCTGGTGTGGAAGGCGGGCTGGCTGAAGAACAAGGGCATGCGCAACACGCGCGAGACGAGCATGGCCAAGTGGTTTTGCACCGAGGCCGCCAAGCGCGCTGCCGACGATGCGGTGCAGATCCATGGCGCTTACGGCTACTCCGACGAGTACAACGTCGAGCGCCACTTGCGCAACACGAAGAGCGCCGTCATCTACGAAGGAACGTCGCAAATCCACACGCTCATGCAGGCCGAGTACGCCCTCGGCAACCGCCAGACACGGCCGATGCGCTGCGAACTCCCCGCCTACGACCCGGAGTACTGGGAAGAGGAAGTATAGACGCGCGCAGGCTCCCGGCGTTCCGCGGACCGTTGCCGCCAGCCGGGGGCCTGATGCTCAGCGCCCGCCGCGTACAGGCTGCTTTCTCTGGGAAATGTATCCGCGGTACATATTCACTTGCCTGCCTTACCTCTATAGTCTCAGGTTGATTCTCTCTGAGTTAAAGGTAAAGGTGAGCAATGGATCTTCAAGGACGGGTAGCCCTTGTCACCGGCGCGGGTTCGGGAATTGGCAGAGCCGCGGCCATGAAGCTGGCAGTGGCGGGCGCGAAGATCGCGGCGCTGGACCACTCCGAAGAAAACGTGCGGGAAACCGTGTCCGCGATCCGCGTCCAGGGCGGCGCGGCCATCACGCTGGCGGCGGACATTTCCGATGCGGCGGCCATCCAGGCCGCCTACGACCGCGTCGGGCGCGAATGGGGCCGGCTCGACGTCGTCTTCGCCAACGCCGGCATCAACGGCGTTTGGGCGCCCATTGACGAACTGCAAGACGACGAGTGGACCAAGACGCTGACGGTCAACCTGACCGGCACGTTCCTGACGGTCAAGTACGCCCTGCCGCTCCTTAAGCAAAACGGCGGTTCCATTATCGTCACCTCCTCCGTCAACGGCACGCGCATTTTCAGCAACGCGGGTGCGTCGGCCTATAGCACCAGCAAGGCCGGCCAGGTGGCCTTCACCAAGATGGCCGCGCTGGAGCTGGCCAAGCACCGCATTCGCGTCAACGTCATCTGCCCCGGGGCGATCGAGACGGCCATCGAGGACAGCACCGAAAAGCGCCACGTCGAGCGGGCGCAGGAGCCGGTCGAATTCCCCGAGGGAGCCATCCCCCTGACCGACGGCGCTCCGGGTAAGGCCGACGAGGTGGCCGATCTGGTGCTGTTCCTGGCGTCAGACGCTTCCAGCCACATCTCCGGCACGGAGATCTGGATCGACGGCGCCAGCTCGCTGCTGCAAGGGTAAAGCAAGCTATTTATCCGCAGATTGAGCAGATTAAGAAGAATTAGCTGGAATGCGTGGCGCGCCCAGAAGTGGACCGATTGAGTTCTACACACTGGGTGCTAACCCGAACCCCCTGTAAATCTGCCAAATCTGCGGATAGACCCTCTTCATCACAACTGTAAGGAGACAAGACCGTGTTCAAGGCATTGGACAGAGCATTGAGACCGAAGGTGAAACCCGGCATGGGACCGGTGCCGCATGAGAAAGGAACGACGTTTCGCGTCTGGGCGCCCAACGCCAAGAAGGTTTTCGTCGTCGGCTCGTTCAACAAGTGGGCCGAGCGGGCCAACCCTCTAACGCACGAAGGCGACGGCTACTGGGCGACTGACGTGGCCGGGGCGAAGCCGGGCGATGAGTACAAGTTCTTGCTGGTGAACGGCCGCCAGAAGCTGTTCCGGCTCGACCCCTACGCCCACCAGGTGACCAATTCCGTCGGCAACAGCGTCATCCACGACCCCCATTTCGACTGGGGCGAAACCGAGGGCTTCCAAAGCCCGCCCTGGAACGAACTGGTTATCTACGAGATGCACGTCGGTACGTTCAATGCTCCCTCTGAGGACAAGCCGGGCACGTTCCGGCGCGCGGCTCAGAAGCTGCCTTACCTGCGCGAACTGGGCATCAACGCTGTCCAGGTCATGCCGCCGATGGAGTTCCCGGGCGGCCGCTCCTGGGGCTATAACCTGTCGCTGCCCTTCGCCGTGGAGAGCGACTACGGCGGCCCGAAGGCGTTCAAGGAGTTCGTCCGCGCCGCGCACAAGAACGGCATCGCCGTCATCCTGGATGTGGTCTACAACCACCTGGGGCCGAGCGACCTCGACCTGTGGCGCTTCGACGGCTGGGCCGAGGGCGACGGCGGCGGCATCTACTTTTACAACGACTACCGCGGCCAGACCCCCTGGGGTCACACGCGGCCCGACTACGGCCGCCCAGAAGTGCGCCAGTTCCTGCGCGACAACGCCTTGATGTGGCTGCAAGAGTACCGCGTCGACGGCCTGCGCTGGGACGCAACAGCCTACATCCGCAACGTCAACGGCAACGACAACGACCCCGGGGGCGATTTGCCCGACGGCTGGAGCTTCATGCAGTGGATCAACGAGGAAGTGCGCGAGTTCGCGCCCAACCATTTGACCATCGCCGAAGACCTGAAGGGCAATGAGTGGCTCGTGAAGGACACCGGTGCGGGCGGCGCGGGCTTTGGTGCGCAATGGGACGCGGCCTTCGTCCACCCGGTGCGCGCCGCCATCGTCGGCCAGGAAGACGCCTACCGCGACCTGGAAGCCGTGCGCAACGCGCTCTACCAGCGCTACAACGGCGACGCGTTCAAACGCGTCGTCTATACCGAGTCGCACGATGAGGTCGCCAACGGCAAGGCGCGCGTGCCGGAAGAGATCTGGCCGGGCAACAGCCACCACTGGTTCGCCAAGAAGCGCTCGACGATGGGCGCGGCGCTCGTTTTTACCGCGCCGGGCATTCCGATGATTTTCCAGGGCCAGGAGTTCCTGCAAGACAAGTGGTTCTCCGACACCGATCCCCTTGATTGGGACCGCGCCAAGGAACTGGAAAGCATTATCACCCTGTATCGCGACCTGATCTTCCTGCGGCGCAATTGCCACGGCATAACAAAGGGGCTGACGGGACAGAACCTCGATGCTTACCACCTGAACAATAGCGACAAGGTGCTGGCCTTCCACCGCTGGTCTGAAGGCGGTCCGGGCGACAGCACGGTTGTGGTGGTGAACATGAGCAATCGCACGCTGACTGACTACGCCATCGGCTTCCCGGCCGAGGGGCAGTGGTCGCTGCGCTTCGACAGCCATGCGGCCGTTTACAGCGCCGACTATGAAGGGCAGGTCAGCGGCGACGTGACGGCCGCGCCAGAGAGTTACGATGGTCAGCCCGCCTGCGGCCGGCTCGCCATCGGGCCGTACACGGCGCTCATCTTCTCGCAGAACAAGTGAGCAGGGGGTCAGTTGTCAGCGGCTGGTAGTCGCTGTCAACTGATCTGCTGAAGTTGCTGACTGCTAACTCCGCCGCTCCGAAGAGCGCGCATCCTCAGATGCGCGCTTCCCACCGTCCGCATCTGAGGATGCGGACTCTTCGGGACGCGAAGAGCGCGCATCCTCAGATGGGCGTCCCCAACTCCCCAGAAGAGCGCGCATCCTCAGATGCGCGCCTCTGCCCGTCCGCATCTGAGGATGCGGACTCTTCGGGACGCGAAGAGCGCGCATCCTCAG
>CAZSOD010000003.1:0-24721 GCA_964608255.1 uncultured Ardenticatenaceae bacterium | reverse complement strand
CCGTCCGCATCTGAGGATGCGGACTCTTCGGGACGCGAAGAGCGCGCATCCTCAGATGGGCGTCCCCAACTCCCCAGAAGAGCGCGCATCCTCAGATGCGGACGCTTCGAGGGCACTGTGGGGGCTAATGAACGCCAGTGTCCTCGCGGCCTACGGCTATACGCGGCGCAAGACGGCGCCGGAAAGGGGCGGGACTGAAGCGTTCAGCCGGCCGTCGCGGGCGTGATACGTCTCACCGTTCATAGCATCCATCCACTCCCCATCGGCCGCTTCCAGTTCGACCGCGTGCATCAGGTCGTCGGCGTTCAGCGCGACGAGCGCCGTGTCCCCCTGCTCCTCGCGGACAAAGGCGAACAGCCGCCGGGCATCGTCGGCCAGCAGCGTGCGGTAGTCGCCGCGCCGCAGCGCCGGGGAATCTTTGCGCAGAGCGATCAGCTTGCGGTAGTGGTCGAACAGGTCGCGGTCGAAGGCCACCTCGTCGGGGTGGGCGCGGGCGCGGCCGTCGGGCAGCGCCACCTCCGCCTCATACACCCTCTCCGGCCAGACCATCGGCTTGCGGCAGCAGGGGTCGTTGCCGCCCCACATGCCCGCCTCGTCGCCGTAGTAGATCATCGGCGCGCCGACGTAGGTCATCTGGAACAGAGCGACGAGTCTCTGGAGGCGTCGCTCGGTCGCGTTGGGTTTGCGTGTGTCATAGGTGGGGGAGTTCTCCGCCCGCGAGCGCTTGACGAACCGATCGTAGTCGCGGTAGGGCCAGATGTCGCGGTTGATGATGATCGACGGCAGGCGCGGCGTGTCATGGCTGTCCACCAGGTTTTGCATGACGTGGGCCACTTCGGCCGGATGAGCCTCGCGCAATTCGCGCAATCGCTCGTCGAATTGCGTGGCCGTAATGGCTCCCGCGCCGCCGACGAGGAACTCGACCGCGGCAAAGGCGAAGTTGTAGCTCATCGTCGCGTCGAACTCATCGCCGCGCAAGTAGGGCTGCTCGTTGCGGACAGATTGCACCACCTCGGCCACCAGGTAAGCCGCCGGGTTGATGGCGCGGACGTGCTGGCGAAACGCCTTCCAGAACGGGTGGCGGACGCAGAAGGCCACGTCGAGCCGCCAGCCGTCGATGCCGTCGCGCGGGTCGCCGTCGCCGTCGGGGTCCATCCAGCGGCGCGCGGCGGCAAAGACGTATTCGCGCGGGCCAAAACCGCCGGTTTCGGCCGAACCGCTGACCAGCCCGTTCTCGTCCTGGCGCAATTCCGGCAACTCCCGCGCGCCGAACCAGCCGTCGTAATCGAAGCGCGTGCCTGCCGTCGGTTCATCCCAACTGGCGACCTTCAGCCAGTCGCGATAAGGCGACTCCTGCTGGTTGGCGGCCACATCGCGAAAGACCCAGCTACGCAGCCCCATGTGATTCCAGACACCGTCGAAGATGATCCGCAGGCCGTGGCGGTGAACTTCGTCGATGAGTCGCAGCGCCAGTTGATCGGCCGCTGTCCATAGCCATGTCGCCGGCTCGTGGGGAATCTCGGAGGCCATTAGCCGCCGGTCGCCCTCGGGATCAGGGCCGAAGTGCGGGTCGACGTGGTGGTAAGTTGCGCCGTCATACTTGTGCGCCGACGGCGCATCGAAGATTGGGTTCAGGTAGAGCGCCTCGACGCCCAGTTCAACCAGGTAATCGAGGCTGTCAAGGATGCCCTGCAAGTCGCCGCCATAGCGCCGCCGCTGGATGTTGAACCATAGACTGCGGCCGTTCTCCGCTTCATAGGGTTGCAGCCGGTACCAGTCGGCCGTCCACGGGTGGATTTGCCAGAGCGAGGTGTGGTCGTGGGGATAGGCTCCTTCAAGGCTGGCCGGCGTTGGATCATTGGCCGGGTCGCCATTACGGAACCGTTCGGGGAAGATCTGATACCAGACGATCCCTTTGGCCCACTCCGGAACAAAGTCAATTCTGTCCACTGCGCGCTCCTTGTAAAAGAAGTTGTGAGCCGATCATGCCGGAAATGCGGGCGTCAGGCCAGCGCCGGGGCAGCCGGGCCAACCGGGCGATTTCCCTACGGTCCGCCCTATCATTGCTACTTTTTGCTCTTTCTGGGGTTTAATCGGGTGTGATAACACAACAAACCCCCGATCGGGCGGACTGGATGGAGCCGGCGATCGAAGGAGCCTACACCGATGCAGCCGAATCCGCCCGAATTTGACGACCTCGACCATACCCGTTTACCTGCCCTGGGCGCCAGCGTTCCCCGCCGTGGTAATCGCCTGACGCGCGGCCTGATGACCTTCCTGCTGCGCCTGTTCGGCTGGCGCGTTGCCGGCGACATACCTAATCTGCCACGCTTCGTCTTCGTCGGCGCGCCGCACACGTCCAATGCCGACTTCTTCATAACCGCCTTCGTGATGGTGGCGCTGGGCATCGACGTTCATTTCGTGATGAAGCACACGCCCTTCGTCGGCCCTGTCGGCTGGTTTTTGCGCTGGTTTGGCGGCATCCCGCTCGACCGCGACCGGACGCGCGATTTTGTCTCGCAGATGGTGGATGAGTTCGACAAGCGCGACCAGTTCCTGCTGGCGATCATGCCCGAGGGCACGCGCGGGACCCACAGCGCCAAGGGCTGGCGTAGCGGCTTCTACCACATCGCCCGCGGCGCGGGCGTGCCGCTGGTGATGGTCGTCTTCGACTACGCCAACCGCTGCATGCGCGTCGGGCCGACCGTGTTTCCAGGTGAGGACTATGAGGCCGACCTGCCGGCCATCCAGGCTTGCTTCGCCGGGGTGCGCGGCCGCAAGCCGGAACGAACGCTGGCCCTTGAGCAGCAAACGTCCGCGCCCCGCGGTTGAGCGCCTCGCTAGCGATACGCCTGCATCGGCAAGTACGCTTCGCGCACGTCGGCCCGCGAGAAAATGGTGACGAGGCCACTGGTCACGTTGCTGGCGGCGGACTCATCCGTCTCGGCGATTACTCCGCCGCTGTCCACCTTCACCCAGTACTCGTAACGCCCCGGCGGCACATCGTGCCACACGACCATCGCCGGACGCAACCGCCGGACGCAACCGCGGACGTAGTTGTGCACGATAGTCGAGCCGATGGGCTGCGTCAGCGCGCTGTCGCGATAGAAGGTAACTGTGAATGGGCGCGTAATGGTCGTATTGCCGTTATTGACGAACCAGGCGCGAAGTTGTAGATCGGTCGTCGCATTGGTTTCGGCCATGATCCACTGCGCCGGGCTGGGAACCGCTTGCAGGTTGGGCGCGAGCGCCCGGTTGGCAAGTTGAATGTGCAGATAGCGGCCGACGACGGTGAACGCCGCCGGATTACCGGGCGAGTAGCCGGCATAATCACGCGTGACGAGGTTGCCCGTGCCGCCCGACCAGTAAGGCTCGGTCACCAGACTGTACCACGACCACTGCTGCACCAGCCGCCCGCCATCGAGTGGATTGCCGATTTCCGGGTCAACGGCTGATTCGAGGTAATCGTTAACCGCCAGCAGGAAGCGCGCGGCGCGTTCCGGGGTGAAGCACGCGCCAAATTCATCGGCAATGGCGCAGGCGCCGTCGGTGGGATTGGCTGAATAGAGTGATCCCACCTCGGACAGGATGAGCGGCTTGTATTGCTGCCCCCGTTCCTTCATCCAGACGCGCATTGCGGTCACCTGCTCGGCGAAGACCTCCAGACTGTCATGCTCAGCGCGACAGTAGATGTCAGGGTTAGCGCATGACGCGGGGTCGCCGAAAGGCGGGGCCATCTTCGCCAGCGCGGGGTCCGTGCCCAACGCGATCTTGCCGTCGCCCTGCCCATCGCCGAACGCCTTGCCCTCGGCCAGAATGTAGAGGTGCATGTTCCAGGTATCCACGGGCATCGGCCGATCATATAGCCGCCGGTACGTATCCCAGACGATGCTCAGGTATTGCAGCCGGGCGGGCGTGATCATGCTAAGCGCCCCGTTGGCAACCTGGGCGGTGGGATCGATGGCCTTGATAAACTGATAGGCGTCGTGGTAGGCGCGGGCGTAGACCTCGGGAAACGTGGCGTCCTGGACAGCGTTATTGACGTCCGGCTCATTGCCGATGAGCCACAATTCGCCGGGGTGCTGGCGCACCAGCCGGCCCAGACCCGCCTCGGTCAGCGGCGGGATGATCTTGTAGTCGGACAGGAAATAGTCGCCATCGCGCGCCTGATCGACGCGGACGACGCGCGCCAGGTCCGCGCCAGCCGGCTCGATGGCAAACGGGTATGGTTCGAAGTTCATGTACCAGCCGACGCCGAGCGTATCCAGCCACGGGGTAGAGGTCATGAAGCGAGGGACGAGGGCCGCGCCATAGCGGCAGTTGGGCCCCTCGCCGGCGGCCGGGGCGGCGGGCGTCAGAGAGCGATCGGGGTCCCCATCGAGGGCGGCACGGCTGATTCGGGCGGCCGTCAGAGCCATGAGCAAGCCGGTCAGAACAAGGACAATTTGCGTCTTTCTCATCAGCGGCGAGGGCAGCCGGAGCGAGGCCACTTCCAGACCGTTTCTAGCCAACTTCCGCGTTGGGGTCGAGATGACTTTAGTCTCAAATCAGTCGTGCTTTCAGGCGGCGCTTGTCCGCCATTTGACGGCCAACCGCCGGGATCTTCGGTGGGTACTTTCGCTGCGGATGGGCCATAGGTTACGGGAAATCCGCCGGTCCCGGTCTTGAGTAATCTGGGTAATCTGCGAAATCTGTGGTTGATTCTCTACTCTCGCTGCGTCTTGCTCGGGTTCTCGCGCCGCCGCTCGCCGTGGCTTCTCGCGGAGCTATGTACTCCCTGACTATGAACCGGTCCCCCGGCCTGTTCTTTCGCCAACTGCGCGGCGACGTGGTAAAGCCGCAGCAATTGCAGCTCCTCGAAGCTGACCGATTCCCCCAGGGCATCATAGACCGGCCGCAAGTAGTCTGCGCCCAGCTCGGCGAAGGCTCGCAGCGCTCGCGTACGGTCGTCCTCCGTCAGGTCGCAATCGCGCAGCAGCCGCTCCGGTTCGATGATCGCGCCGGCCTGCATTGCTTCCCACAGGTGGCTGAGGACGGTCTGAAGCTTGACGCCGAAGATGCCGGCGATCTCGCCCGCGCCGCGCCCCTGACCATAAAGCTCAAGCACCTCATCGCGCCGCGTCCGGGCTGTGGCCGGGACGCCAGTGGTGCGCGTCGTGGTCGCGCGGGTGGCGCGGGCAGCGGCCCACTTGGGCTTTTCCGCCAGGCCTCGCTCGGCGCAGTGGGCGCGGATAGCTTTCAGGAAGGCGTCGCCATAGCGCTCCAGCTTGACCGCGCCGACGCCGTGCATCTGGCCCAGACTGTCGGTCGACTGGGGATAGTGCGCCGCCATGTCGGCCAGCGCCGCGTCGGGGAAGATGATATAGGGCGGCACGCCGGCGGCGCGGGCCAACTCCAGCCGCACGCCGCGCAACAGTTCAAACAACTCGGCGTCGTACTCCGTCGCCAGCGTCTCGCGCGCCGCGGGCCGGTCGGCCGTGGGCGGCGCGCCATAGAACGCCTCGCCCTTCATCACGGCCCACCCCTTACCGGTGATCGTCAAGCTGCCGTGGGTCATGTCCTGCGCCAGCAGCCCCTTGCGGACGAACTGCCGCGCCAGTTGCTGCCACTCTTTGCGGCTGTACTCGCCGCCAATGCTGTAGGTACTCAGCCGGTCGTGGCCGCGCGATAGCACCGCCTCGGCCCGCGAGCCACGCAACACATCGATGACGTGTCCCGCGCCGAAGATCTCGCCCGTCCGGCGCACGCAGGAGAGGAACTTCTGCGCCGGGATGGTCAGGTCGACGCGTTCCTCCTCCCCCGCCAGACAGTTGTCGCAGTGGTCGCACGTCTCCCGTTCCAGTTCTTCGCCGAAGTAGGCCAGCAGCGGCCGCCGGCGGCAGTCGCCGGCCTCGGCAAAGGCCAGCATGGCCTGCAAGCGGGCCACGGCCCCCGCCCGCTGCGCCGGGTCGCCCTGGTCGATGAGGTAGCTAATGGTGTTAACGTCCTGGTAGCTGTGGAGCAGCAGGCAATCGGCGCGCAGGCCATCGCGCCCGGCGCGGCCGATCTGCTGGTAATAGCTCTCCACGTCCTTCGGCAGGTCGTGGTGGATGACGAAGCGCACGTTGGACTTGTTGATGCCCATGCCGAAGGCGATGGTGGCGACGATGATCGGCGTTTCGTCGTAGGTGAAGCGGCGCTGGTTGGCCTGGCGCGTGGCCGTGTCCAGCCCGGCGTGATAGGGCAGGGCGGGCCAGCCGCGGGCGTTGAGCTGCGCGGCCAGTGTGTCCACGCGGTCGCGCGTGGCGCAGTAGATGATACCCGCCTGGCTCCGGTGGGCTTCCAGGAAGGCCAGCGTCTGCGCCAGCCCGTCCACGCGCGGCTCGGCGGCCAGGAACAGGTTTGGACGGTCAAAGCTGGAGATGAACTCGGCCGCGCCGGGGATGCCCAGCGAGGCGCGGATGTCTTGCCGGACGCGCGCGGTAGCCGTGGCCGTGACCGCCAGGCACACGGCATTGGGCAGCCGGCGGCGCACCCCGGCCAGTTGCCGGTACTCGGGCCGGAAATCGTGGCCCCATTCGGAGATGCAGTGGGCCTCGTCGATGGTCAGGCAATCGACCCGGCAGCGGTCGAGCAGGGCCAGCGTCTCCGGCCGCAGGAGGGTTTCCGGCGCGGTGTAGAGCAGCTTGTAGCGCCCGGCGGCCACGCCGTTGGCAATCGCCACGTAGCTGGCGTAGTCGAGTGTGCTATTGAGGTAGGTCGCCGGCACGTCGAGCTCGCGCAGTTGCATCACCTGGTCTTCCATGAGCGAGATGAGCGGCGAGACGACGACCGTCAGCCCGGGGAAGAGCAGCGCCGGCAACTGGTAGCACAGCGATTTGCCGCTGCCGGTCGGCATGACGGCCAGGCTGTCGCGGCCGGCGAGGACGTTGCCGATGATTGCCTCTTGCAGCGGCCGGAAGTCGTCGTAGCCGAAGACGCGCTTCAGTGTCGCGCGGGCAGCCGGCAGATCCTGCGCTTTGCCCTCTCCTGACTCCTGCCAAAGGAACGGGAACTCATCTCCCTCTTCCGGGGGGAAGGCGTTAGGGGGAGGGCCTTCCTCGACCCATCCCGACAGCTGCACGTAGCATCGGGCCTCGTCCTCCGGTCGTTCGTCCGGGCGCCACCAGTGGGCCAGTGACACGCGCACCAGCGTCCCGGCCGGTATCTCCTCGACCGGTTCCTGGAAGCCGACGAAGGTTAGCGACCGGCCGCCGTCGTCCGCTGGGTAGCGGTAGTGGATGCGCTTGCCGCTGGTGTCGCGGCGCAGCGGCCGGTCGGGCCGCCAGAACAGGGTGCTGCACGGCGGCACACCCGTGCGTTCGGCCACGTAGAGCGCGCCGTGACTCGCCGCCTGTAGCAGCCCGTCGTACAAGGTTTCCGGCCCGCCCTGGTGGATGGGCATATGGCGCTCGATGTGGGCCGCCAGGTCGTCCACCGGGCCCAGGCGGCGCTTGCGGCGCACGAGGACGTTTTCGACGTGGGGCGCAACGAGTTCACCCGGCTCGTCGGCCTCGATCTCCCACAGCTCGCCGACGTGGTAGTCTAGGTTGAAATGCTCGTTGAAGGCCGCGTCGGAGGCGACGAGGCGCACGGAGCGGCCGTCGGCGGTGATGCCGCCGACGCACGCGCCGCTACCCATCCGGGTCTTGGCGACGATGACGACGTTCATGCGTTTTCCGGTCATGGTTCGGGTCGGTGAAGAATCGCACGCATCAGTTGGTCGACTCCGGCGTGAGGTGGGTCACGGACACGCCGAGGGCGTCATGAAGGCGGGCAGCCACGAGCGAGCGGTGACAGGCCGCCGGCTCGCGCTCCACGCACAGCAGAGCGACTACTCGCGCGTCCGGCGGCAAGTCGTCGAGCAGCGTCTGCGGGTCAAAGTGGGCCAGCACCTCGCGCTCGAAGCCGGCGACGAAGGCCGGGCCAAGGCTTGTCCGCTTGCGGCGAGCGATGCCGGCGGCCTGGTCGGCCGCGGCCTGGGCTTTGCGGATGGCGTCGCCGGGCGACAGGTCGATGCGGTGCAGGTAGCGAATGCCCAGTTCAGCCAGACGGGCCTGCAACCGCTGGCTGTTAGCGAAGGCGTACTCGTGGCCGCGCACCGCACGCCGCCGGCGGATGTCGACCAGCGTATCGACGCCGGCATCTTGAAGGGCGCGGAAGAAGCCGTCAGCAGTGAAGCCGATTACGCCAATGGTGATGACCCTATTCATCCTCGTCCTCCTCCGGCCGGACGTAGCGCTTCCGTGAGCCACCGGGCAGCAGGTCGTCCCCGAAGAGAGAGGGTTGCCCACCCGTGAGCCGGGCCAGCACGTCCTCCTGCGCCAGCAACGCGCCGTTCTCGTCGATATGAAGCACCGGGATGCCGCGCGCGGCCAGCGATTTGCCAATTAGCTTGCTGCGATGGCAGTTTTCAGGCTTGCCCTCGCTGCACATGAGGGCCACGCGAAGGCCCTGGGCGTGGGCGCTGGCTACGCGGTCAAGGCCGGTCTGGAAGAAGGCGCGTTCCTCGACTTCGGTATAGTCCACTTTGCCCTCGGCGTCGTAGCACGTGGGGTCATCGGGGCGGCCGCCCAGTGTATCGCCCATGAAGACATAGCGGATGCCCGCCCGCCGCAAATGGCTATCCAGGGCCTCTTTCGAGAAGTCCGGCTTGTAGCGCGAAAAGGGGCGCGAGCGCACGTCGAGCAGGAACTCGATGGCGTACTGCCGGAGGGCGGCGACGAAAGCGTCGATGTCGCGCGCGCCGTAGCCGATGGTGAAAACAGGCCCGCGATCCACAGTGGCGCGATTTTACGCCGTGGCGGGGGAGAAGAAAAGAAACCACAGAAGACACAGTATCATTTTATGTAAATCTGCGAAACATGTGTCATCTGTGGTTGCACGCTTCGTTAGTGACCCGCGTGACTGCCCTGGGCGGCCATTTCGCGGCAGGACTCGGCACAGCGCCGGCACGTGGCGGCGCAAGCCTGCATGAAGTCCTCGGTGAAGCGGCCGCACTCTTCGGCGCAGGCGGCGCAGATCTCGGCGCACGCGCCGCAGGTTACGGCGTGCATGGACGAGCCGCGCAGCATGAAGTCAGCGCTCGTGCGGCAGATGTCGGCGCAGTCGAGCAGCAGACCGATGTGGTGCGGCGCGGCGTGGGGGCCGCCCATATCCAGGCAGCGCATGGCTGTCTTCAGGCACGTCGCGTGGCACTCCGTACACATGGCGATGCACGCCTGCATGGCGTCGTCCGTGGCGCTCATTCGCTCGTGGGTCATCTCGTGCTGGGTCATTCGTATTCTCTCCTTGGGCTGAATTGGAACGGCGGTCGGCGGCGAGGGAGCAAAGCGGGGAGCAACGCGGCGGCAACTACAGCCAGTATAGCGGCAAACGGCGGCGTCATTGGCGGCGGCATGTCCGCTTTCAGACGTATCTCATGTTGTAATCCTGTAGTCGCCCGTCTTGTGGTATACTGCGGTTGCTGGCCCCTTGTGCCGGGGCAATGAATGCCACACTTTTAGCCTATTGGCGCGCTCAGCGCGCGGGCTGGGAGGCAATCCAGTGGATCGTAAAAGACATTTCGCGTTGTGGCCGCGTTGCCGCGCGGTTCTCTTTGTCGCGTGTCTGACTTGCCTCTTTGCGGCCGTCGCCTGGCCGGCGGCCGCCTTGCGGGGGCGTTCGACGCTGGAGAGCGGGCATACCCTCCTGGTCTCGGTCAATCGCTTTGGCCAGCCGGCAACCGATCTCTCAGCTAATCCGGCCATCTCCTATGACGGCCGCTTCGTCGCCTTCGATTCGCGCGACACCCAACTGGTGGCCGGCGACAGCAACGGCAAGCGCGACGTCTTCGTGCGCGATCTGTTGCTGGGCGAGACGGAGCGAGTATCAGTCACCTCATCGGGCGCGCAACTGAACGGCCATTCCTACGATCCCGCCATCTCGGCCGACGGGCGCTACGTCGTCTTTACGTCCGAGGCGGCCAATCTGCACACGGTGGGTAGCGCCGCCTATCGCGGCGGGGGCATCAACGTCTTCGTCCACGATCGCCAGACCGGAGCCACGGTCCTCGTTTCCGCCGACACGCGCGGCCGACCGGCCGACCGGCACGCCTGGCTGCCCGACATCTCGGCCGATGGCGGCTACGTGGTGTTTTCGTCCCATTCGAAGCTGCTTGTGGAACCAGACCTGAACGGCATCAAGCGCGACGTGTTCTTGCGCGATATGGCTACGGGGACGACGGAGTTCGTCGACGTGCTGGCTGACGGCCACAACCCGTGGAGCGGCGGGTCGCTGGGCGGCGTGTCCGGCGACGGCCGCCTCGTTGTCTTCCGTTCGCTGGCCGGCAATCTGGTGCCTGGCGACAGCAACGGCAAGTTCGATATCTTTGTGCGCGATCGGTCGACGGGGGCGACGACCCGGGTGTCGGTGGCGACTGATGGCGCGCAGGGGACTGTTGACGCTCATTTTCCAGACATTGCCGCGGGCGGAGGCGCGGTCGTGTTTGAAACCACGGCGCGTCTGCACGCCGACGACACCAATGGCTACTCCGACATCTACCTGCGCGACCTGGCGACGGATGAGACACTGCTTGTCTCGCTCCCGTCCCCGGGCCTGGCCGCCAACGGAGCGTCGAGCCGGGCCAGCGTCTCGGCCGACGGCCAGATGATCGCTTTCGCCTCCACCGCCGCCAATCTCGTCCCCGGCGACGCCAATGGCTTCAGCGACATTTTCGTACACGACCGGGCCGCGAGCACAACGCACCGGATTTCGCTGACCCATACCGGGCTGGAGGCCACGGGTGGGCCATCGAACTACCCGGATATCTCCGGCGACGGCCGCTCGATTGCCTTTGTCTCGTCGGCTCGCAATCTAGTCAGCGGCCCGTTACCCGCGGCGGCCCAGATCTATGTACGCGACTTGGGCCGTGGGCCGTTCTACGCCGTCTCCGGGGTGATTGAACTGGCAGAGGGCGGGCCGCTGGCGGGCGCGATCGTGGCCGCGGACACTGGGCAGACGACGGCGACGGCCGGGGATGGAAGTTTCAGATTGGAGGAACTGCCGTCGGGCGCGCGCACGTTCACCCCCTCGCGTCCCGGCTACGTGTTTGACCCGCCCTCGATGGCGGTCGAATTGCCCCCCGACGCCAGCGACCTGCGCTTCGTCGCCACGGCCGTGCCCACGTCCGTCATCAGCGGCACGGTCGTCCTGCCCAACGGCAACGGCCTGCCCGGGGTGACTGTCAGCGCGGGAGCCAATTCGGCCGTCACGGATGCCCTCGGCCGCTACCGGCTGGAGTTCCTGCCCGCTGGCGCCTATAACGTGACGCCTTTGTTGGCCGGCTATGGCTTCCAGCCGGGCGCGCGCACGATCACGGCGCCCCCGGACGCGGGCGAGGTTAACTTTGAGGCGGTGGTCCTGGCGACCTACACAATCAGTGGCGTGGTCAAGCGGCCGAACGGCTCGCCCATTGCCGGCGTTGTGGTGACGGACGAGGCCGGGCGAACGGCGACGACCAACGGCAAGGGGCGCTACACGCTGGCTGGTGTGCCGGCGGGAACCCACACCATCACGGCGTTGCGGGCCGGACTGGCGTTCACACCCGCGTGGCGCGTGGTAACGGTTCCGCCCAACGCCACGTCACAGAGCTTCACCGGACGATAAGCGGCTCAGTAGCGACTGTAATCCTCATCGTCGTTGTCGTCGACGTCGACTTCATCCCGGCCTCCGCGCCCCAGGTCGCCGAAGAAGCTGTCGCCGAATTCGTCCCGCTCAAACTCAGCGCCGCCGCCAGCCCGCTCGCCCTCTTCGTACGCCCAGTCCAAGCGGATCGGGCTGACACTGATGACTTCGAGGCTCGTTTCGCACTCCGGACAAACGATAATCTGGCCGGAGTCCGGACGGCGTTCGAAGTAGATCCGCGAGTCACACTCCGGGCAACGCGCCATCAAGGAGGCATCTTTGTCGGGCATCGGTATCTCTCCTGCGTCGGAACAACCTTTAGACGGGCATGGAGACAAAGGGTGTGTCCACCTCCAGACCATACCGATCGACCGCCTCTGAGAGGATGCGGTTGACCAATTCCTCGAACGTCCAGCCATCGGCGCGGGCTTCGAGGGGCAGGTCGGAGTAAGCCGGATTCAGACCGGGCAGCGGGTTAATCTCCAAAATATAGGGCTTGTTGTTATCGTGGGCGTCCAGGCGGAAATCGACGCGGCCGACATCGAAGCAGCCGGTGACGCGAAAGGTAGCCGCCGCCAGCCAGTTCAATTCACGCACCAGCTCCGTCGGCAGAGGTGCGGGGCACAGGTAGTGGAACTGGTGCACCAGTTCGGTCTTGATGCGGCTGGTGTAGATGCCCGCTTCCTCCTTGGGATAGCGGCTCATGTCCACTTCGAGCGGCGGGAAAAAATGGAGGCCGCGCGAAATGCGCGGCGCGCGCAGGTCTTCGGGCAGCCGCCACGCAACCGGCGAAGTCAGGTTGCCAAGCAGCCCGAGCGTCACTTCCCGTCCCTCGATGAAGCGCTCGACGAGAATCGGCTGGTCGTAGGTCTCGAACTGGCGGCGCAGTTGGACGCGCAACTGCGTCTCATCATAGACGATGGACTCCGGCGTGACGCCCATGCCCGTGCCCTCGCGGCTGGGCTTGACAAACAGGGGGAACTTCACGTCCGGGTCGAGCGGCTCATGGATGCGCTCGAATGTCTGGAAGGCCGGCGTGGGCAAGTTGTGATACGCCAGCACGCGCTTGGTCATCGGCTTGTCGAGCGCCAGCGCCAGCGTCAGCACCCCGGAACCGGTATAGGGGATGCGCAGCATCTCCAGAATGGCCGGGATCTGGGCCTCGCGCGAATCGCCCCAGTGGCCTTCGCAGATGTTGAAACAGATGTCGGGCTTCAGCCGAGTCAGGGCGTCGGCCACGCCCAGGTTCCCTTCGACAAAGGTCGCCTCGTGCCCGCCCGCTTCCAGCGCGGACAGGATGGCGGCGATTGTCTCCTCCGAATCAAGGTCATCCCACCGGTCTTCGGGCATCCCCGGCCAGGTGGGGGCGTTCTTCTGCAGGTTCGCTAACAGGGCTACGCGCATGAATTCTTGTTACGTCCTCGTCCGTATGCCGGGCGCATGGCGCCAGACCGTCGCTGATTGTAACGCAACTGTGTGAAATCGCACGGGCGATTGGACAGGGGAAGATGTGAAACGCGAATTGACACGGACAAAACAGATTCAGCGGATTTTCGTTCGATCCGTTGAATTGGTCGTATCCGTGTTGAATTCTTGCGGCGTTCAGCGACGGTGGTTGGGCTGGCCCAGATAGGCGCGCAGGATGCCCTGCAATTCGCGCACGTCGAGCGGCTTGGGCAGATACTCATCGCAGCCGGCTTCCAGACAGCGTTCCCGGTCGCCGACCAGGACGTTGGCCGTGGTGGCCACAACGGGGATAGAGGCCAGGGTTGAGTCCCCTTTCAGACGGCGCGCAATCTCCAACCCATCAACGCCGGGGATGTTGATGTCGAGCAAGACGAGGTCGGGTCGTTGGCTGCGTATCACGTCCAGCGCCGCTTGGCCGTCGGCCGCTCTGAGGAACTCGTGCTTCTCGGCCTCGACGATGCGGGACACCAGGCGCATGTTGCTGTCATTATCCTCTACACACAGCACTCGCTTTCGCATCATGGCGGGGTAATCTCCCAGTACGGCTACAGGCTCCTCACCCAATCTAAACACTGGAGCATTACGTCTCGTGTTACAGGGCTTGCGCCGCCCGTGCCGGCGCATCCGCGCGCGTTGGTATGGAAAAGTAGAACGAACTGCCACGGCCCGGCTCGCTCTCCACCCAGACGTGTCCGCCGTGCAGTTCGACCAGGCTCCGGCTAATCGACAGGCCCAGGCCGGTTCCGCTGATTGACCCGCGCCGGCCCGGGTCAACCTGGTTGAATGGTTCGAAGATGCGCGCCAGGTTCTCATCGGCGATGCCGATGCCCGTATCTGCCACTGCGAAGCGCATCTCGCCATTATCCCGCCACACCCGCATGGTGATCTGGCCACGGTCGGTAAACTTGATGGCGTTCCCGAGCATGTTCCATAGCACCTGGCGGATGCGCGTGCGGTCGGCCAGCAGCGCGCCCACGTCTGAAGCGATGTCGAGGCTCAGCTTCAGGCCCTTTTGTTCAGCCAGCGGCGCGGCCGTCGCCATCAACTCCGCGGCGATACGCTGCACGTCGAACGACTCGAAGACCAGTTCCAGCCGCCCCGCCTCGATCTTGGACATATCAAGGATATCGCCGATGATGTCGCGCAGGTGATAGCCGCTGCTGCGGATCAACTGCAAGTCCTCGACCATGCGCTCGGTCAAATCGCCGTCGAGACCCATCAGCAGGACGTCGGCAAAGCCGATGATCGAGTTCAGGGGCGTGCGCAGTTCGTGGCTCATGCGCGCCAGAAAGTCAGTTTTCAGGCGATCGACTTCGCGCAGCTTCTCCGCCGTGCGCAACTGCTCGGCAAAGTAGTGGGCGTTCTGGGTTGCCACGGCGAGTTGTGCGGCCAGAATCTTGTGCACGAGCACGTCATCGGGCTGAAAACGGTCAACCGCCTCCGATTGCACATCGAGCACGCCCAACAGCCGCTCACCGACGATCAGCGGCAGGGCCATCTCCGAGCGCGTCTGCGGCAGAAGGGGATGCGGCAGGAAGTCCGATGACTCGCGCGTGTCGGGGACGACGACGACGTCACGCTCGCGGGCGGCGCGGGCGACGATGGAGCGGGCATCGAGCGAGATTTGCCGGCCTTCGCGCAACATGCGCCGGCCAATGTCGCCTGACCCCGCGCGCAGCACGAGCAGCCGGCGGGCATCATCGATCAGGTAAATGTGGGCGTGGTAGAGGTTGAAGCTCTGTCGCGTCAGATCGGCCGCCGCAACCAATAGCCGGTCGGCGTCCAACGTGGCCGCGGCGGCCAGGCCGACATCCGATACGGCGCGCAATTCACCTGACAGCCGCGCCTGGTTGGCCAGCGCGGCCTGTGTCTGGCCGTACGATTGGGCGTTCTGAATCGCCAGCGCGGCCTGTTGGATGATGCCCTCGCAGCGTCGCTGATCATCGGCGGTCAAGGATGCGGGCAATTCGTCCGCGTCGTCGGGCCAGCGAAATATCTCTACGATGCCCGCCGGGTGGCGCCCCACGCGCCACGGCAGGCGATAGAACTCGCCTCGCGCTTCGGGCGCGGGCTGAATCTGGCCCGCGCCGTTGGCCAGCGGTTGCCACAGATCGGGTCGCTGGTCAGGCGCAAATGTCGCCCCGATGGGCAAGCTCCATCGCCTCAGGTCGTCACCGGACTGGCCCGGATGCTCGACCCGCCGGTCGAGCCGGAAGCAGTTGTTGTCCGGTTGCCATTCGTACAGATTGACAAACAGCGCGCCGGGAACGGTTTCGCAAAGCTGGCTGGCCAGCACATCGCGCAACACCATCTCGTCCAGCGTTTCCGACATAACCCGCGCCGAGGTCAGCAGCGTGTCGGCGATGCGCCGCTGGCGCTGCTCGCTGGCAAGCAGCTGGCGCGTCTGCTCGAGCAGGAGGATCGTATGGGCGGCCACGGCGACCTGGCCGACCAGGCCGGCCAGGCTCTCGACTTCCTTCGCCTCGAAAACACGCTCCTGGCGCACAAAGAGCAAGCTTACGTAGCCAATCCATTGGCCGCCGACAACCAGGGGGGCAAAAATGGCGCTGCGCGCCCCGGTTTGCTCGCGCAGCGCGGCGCGCGCCGGGCGATCAAGGCGGGGATCGTTGTTGACGTCGGCAAACACCGCCGGCCGATCACCGCGCAGGAGATTCAACACGGGGTAGTCAGCGCTTGTCAGCCGGCGCGGCCCGGGCGGCACGCCGTGGCGGCTCCACTCGGCCAGAACGGCAACGCTGTCGGCCGGCTCTTCGCTTGTCCAGGGGCGGTCGAAGTGGACAAACTGGAGGACGTCAGCGGCGCGGCCGAGTTCGGTATGCTGGCGGATGACACCCAGCACATCATCGTACGACTGAGCCAGGTTCAGCCGGGCGCTGACGTTGTAGAGCGCCTCGGTCTGGGCCAGCGCAACGCGCTGGGCCAGATAGGCGCGGCGGCTGGCGATGGTGGCGGCCAATGGTTCGTGTAGCCGTTGCAGGAGGAAAGCCTCATCGGCCGACAGCTTGTGAGGCGCCGGCCAACTGACGCTGAAGATGCCCTGCCACTGGCCTCCCCGCCGCAGCGGTAGCAGCGCCATCGCCCGCCAGCCCTCCCGTCGCGCCTGATCGCGCATCGCGTCATCGAGGCGCGGGTCGCGCTCTGCGTCTTCAATGACCAGAAGTTCGCGTGGCTGATCGAGCCAGAGCGCGCTAATCGGCAGGGCCCGCAACAAAACACTGCTGCCGGAAACCACAGGCGCGCGCGCGCCATCCTGCCGCCGGCTGACCGGCTCAGCCAGCAGCGCCCCGTCGCTAGGACGAGTGGACAGGTAGCTCAGTTCAAAGCCCGGTTCGGCATCCCAGTGAGTGCCGGCGGCGATGGCCAGAAGGATTTCGTGCTCGGTCGTCGCCAGCGACAGGTCGGCCTCGATGCGGGACAGTCGTTCAAGCTGGCGCGAGCGGGTTCGCACTTGCTCAAAGAGCTGCTGGCCGGAGAGAGCCACGGCGAGTTGCGTGGCCACGGCCCGGTAGAGCTGCCGATCGTGGCTGTCGAAGGGGCGCGGATTATCCCATGACACCGCCACAAGGCCGACCCAGCGGTCGCGTACCTGGAGGGGCATGGTGACAATGGCGCGGATGCGGACGGCGGCAAAGAGGGCGCGCAGCGTGTCGTCCACGCGCGCGTCGGTTGATACGTCTTCCACGAGTACCGGCTCGTTCGGCTGTGTTAACCAGGCTTGCGAGAAGCCTATCGCGGCCAGGTCAAAGCGCGCGCCGATACTGGGCGTGGAGCCTTCCAGCAGCCGGTCGGCGGCCTGGGGCGCGGTCCAGATGGCGGCTAGTGTGGTCCATTCGGGCCGGCCGCCGCTGTCGGTTTCGATGGTCGACAGAGACGCCGAGGATGCGTCGGCGATCAGGTCTGACACGACGACGGCGTTAAGGATGGCGTCCAGGTCCTGCGCCGCGTTCAGCGCCGCGCTCAGGGCGTAGAGGCGTTCGGCATCGCGGCGCGCCTGTTCGGTCTGGTTAAACAGCCGGGCGCGCTGGATGGCCGTCGCCGCCTGGTAGACGATGGTTTCGGCCAGCCGGAGTTGTCCTTTCGTTAGTTCGATGCCTTCCTCGACGACGTCGAGACCGACTGTGCCGATGACGTCGTTTTCGACAACCAGAGGGAGGATGAGAATCGTCTTCACACCGCGCTGGCGCAGCACGTCGTGGGCCGAGGCGGTCAACGGGCTTTCTGTGGCTCGTTCGACGATGACCGGCTGGCGGCTGGCAATCGCCTGCTGGGTGGCCGGATTGTTCTCCAGCGGGATGACGACACCTACGGCGCTGTCGGTATTCAGGCTGGCCGCGCGGTCGGCCAGGACCGTCAGCGCCGTTCGCTCGTCGTTGAGGATGGCAACGCCAACCTGAGCGATACCGGTGGCCGCGGCCAGTTGGTCGACAACAATGCGCAGGCTGCTCGGCAGGTCGGGCGTGGCGGCGAGTGCGGTGACGACCTGATTGACGAGCGCCAGCTCCTCCTCGCGCTGTCGGGCTTCTTCCAGGGCTGCCTCGGCTTGCTGGGTCAGCCGCAGATTCTCCAGGTGCGCGCCCAACTGTCCAGCCACCGCGGCCGTCACCTCGCGCGCCCACCCCGCCGCCGGCGCGGGCACGTCCAGTTCCAGGCGGCCGATGGTTGTGCCGCGGACGGCAATGGGTTGTTGCAGGCGACCCGGCGCGACAGCCGCCGCTGGCGGGCGCTCTCCCCCGGGCAGGCGATCCTCGTCGAGGAAGCGCTGCCAGCCGTCGCGTGTCAGCAGTTCGGCCTGCCGCGCCAGCTGCTCGCGCGTTTCGGTGATCTCGGCAAAAAGGCGGGCATTTCGCACCGCCGTCGCCAGCTGGGCGGCCAGAATGGAGAATACCGCCAGATTGTCGCTGTTCAACCCTTCGGGCTGGTTGCTTTGCAAGTCGAGAATGCCGATCACCTGGTCCTCGACAACCATCGGGATAGCCATCTCCGATTGCGTCTCCGGCAGGAGCGGGTTACTGAGGAAGAGGGGGCTTTTGCGAGCGAAGGCGACAACTACCGGCTGTCGATTGGCCGCGGCCGTGCCGTTGATGGACCCGGGCCCGGCATGGAGGCGATGGTTGCGCCGCAGCAGTTCCAAGCCGGCTTCCCCGGTCGCCGCGCGCAGCACGAGTTCCTGGGCCACAGGGTTCAGCAGGTAGATCTGAACATGATAGAGATCAAAGCGGTCGCGGATGAGCTCGACCGCGTCGTGGAGCAACTGGTCGAGATCGTGGATTCGGGTGATCTGGCGGCCTACGCGCGCTGCCAGGGCCAGCGCCCGGGTTCGCTCTTCCACCTGGCCCTGGAGCGTCGCGCGCGTCTGCCACAGGTCGCGCTGCAACTCATGGCTGTGGGCTCTGGCGCGCCCCACCGCGTCGAACACCAGGTTCAGCAAGTAGGCAAAGAGGGTCAGCGGGATGGCGGCGCGCAGTAGTGTGGCATTCGACGCGCCGCCGACCACGAGCAGCCCTTCCCCGGGAAGCAGCGCGAGCAGGAGAACACCCAGGCCGATGCCTGTCATCGCCAGGGCCCACACGCGGCCGAACAACAGGCCGGTGGTTAAAACGGCGACGCCGAACCAGGCCAGGACCCAAATGGAAGACGCGGAGGTGAAGGCCCCGCTGAAGGCCGGGCCAAGGGCCGCGACCCCATAGCCGGCGGCCAACAGAATGACGAGGGCGGCGCGTCCCTGCGGGGGGCGTCCGGCCCGGCGCAGGAGCTGTCCGGCCAACCCGGCCGCGAAAAACAGTCCGCTCCCCAGCACCGTCCAGGCGTCGGCGGGTGGGGCGGCGAAAAGCTCGACGACCAGCGAAAACGCCGCCGCGACCGCCAGCGCGAGGGATATTAGGTAGAGCAGGCGGCTCTGATGGACGCGCGCCTCGCTTTCGACACCCGACCCAAACACACGCTCGCGCCCTTTGACGTTCATACCACCGTTACCGGTCATAGCCGTTACGCCCGCCCGTAATGTCGAGCTGCACCGTTACGCCGCTTGCTTCCAAAGCGCGCGAAAGCTCGGCGGCGGCGACGTGAATGGCGCCGTCCATATCGATTGTCTGGGCGATCTTGTGATTGATCATATTGATGAGGGCCGCTTGTTCAGCTTCCTGCTGAATCTGGGCCACCAGGCGCGCATTGCGCAGCGCCACGGCCAGTTGCCCGGCAATGGTCTCCAGCAATTGCGAATCCTCCGGCCCCAGCCCGTTGACCGTGCTGTCCTGCGCGTCGAGCACGCCCAGGATTTCGTCGCCGTAGTTGATGGGCACGGCGATTTCCGAGCGCGTGCCGGGAAGCAGCCGGTTGGGCAACCAGCCGGGATCCTGGTTCACGTCGGCCACCACAACCGGCCGGTTGGTGGCAAAGGCGCGACCCACCAGCCCCTGATCGGGTTTCAGGGCATGGCCCATCACCAGCATCGCCTGGCCCGCTTCGCCCGTGCCACCGGCCATCCGGAGCGATTGGCTCGCCTCGTCCCAAAGGAAAACGTGCACGTGGTAATAGGCAAAGGCGACGCGCAGTTGCTCAACGACCTCGCGCACCAGTTGCGTCTGATCGAGGATGGTTGAGAGTTGGCGGCTGATCGTCGCGCTCGTCTCCAGAGCGCGGGTTCGTTCAGCGACGCGCTGTTCCAGTTGCTCGCGCTCCAGGTTTAGCTCATGGGCCAGGTGGCGCGCGCGGCGCAACAGAGCCTGGCTATCGCGCCGCAGGGCAAACAGGCCGACCAGAAGCAAGCCGATGCTCATGAGAAAGGTGAGCAGCAGGTAGGTCAGAGAGTAGATATTACGGAGCGGCGCGGCGGTGTTGGCGGGCCGGTCGAGGGCCAGGCCGATGATGCCGATGATAAGCCCGGCCGCCGCCGCTCGCCCGCCAAACAGGATGGCGACAAAAGCGGCATAGGTGACGAGAAACATGCCCGCCGTCGGCGTCAGGCCGTTGATGCGCAGATCGAGTAGCGTCAACCCCAAGTAGACCAGGGACAGACCGGCGGCGCGCGGGCCATAGGGCCCCTTTCGCCATAGGGCGACGACAAGAATCACCACGTAGAGGGCCACATAGGCCACGCGGAAATGCCATGTGGGTCGGTCGGCGCGGAACAGCAGCGTCAGGATGGGCACCAAAGCGACGAAGAAGAGGACGGCCAAAGCCAGCGAGACGAGGTTGAGCGTGCGCCGTTGCGTGCTTTGCGATAGCGCGGCGGCGTCCACGTCCGTGGCCAGGGGCGCCGGCTCGACAAGTTCCGGCACTAGATCCGCCAGCCGCAATCGGAACCAGCCCCAGGTGAAGATCAGGCCGCTGATGGCAAATGCCAGCACGGTGAGGTCGACGTAGATAGGCCGGCCGGCAAGCAGTGCCAGTTGGTAGACGGCGTTGCCCGCGAACGGCAGCAGCGCGCCGGCGAATACCATACGCGCCAGTTTGCGTTCGTGCCCGGCCGCGCGTCGCCATAACCGGAACATCAGTACGGACGAGATCAGGAAGAGCGTGTAAGCATAGGCGACGTGAATATAGAAAGCCGGGCCGCGGTCGGCCACAAAGGCGACGAAGCGGCCGTTGTCGGTCGTGCCCGGGTTGGCGTAGAGCAGCGTTTGAGCGGGCGTCGTCCAGGCCAAGGCGATCAGGATGAGCGGCGGCGCAACCAGCAGAAAAATGTTGCGGAAGCGGACATAGCGGCCATAGCCGGTGTAGACCAGGGCGAATAGCAGCCAGGCCACCGGGAGCAGGGCGATCGAGATCCATTCCAGTTGCACCCAGAGCAACATCGTTGTCGGGTCGGTGGTCATCAGTTCGAGGGCGTAGGTGAAGCACCACCAGCCGCTTAGGGCGACGAGGAAGACGAAAACCCACGTTCCGGCGGCGTCTTCACGCTGGCGCCAGGCATAGGTCGCCAGGCCGGCCAGCAAGAGCGCTGCGCCGAGCGTCGGAAGAATATAGGGGGTGAACTGCCAACCGCTGATGCCCATGTGCCTCCGGCGCGCCGGCCGCCAGGAACCGCCGGACTGCGCCTTACCGTCCTTCGCGCTGCGCCGCCAGCCGCTCGCCAACCAGCCGGTTGACGACGGCCGGGTTGGCCTGGCCTCTGGTGGCGCGCATGACCTGGCCGACGAACCAGCCCAGCAGGCTTTGCTTGCCGCCCAGGTAATTGGCGAGCGGCCCTTGGTTGTCGGCGATAACCCGGTCCACAATCGCCAGCAGCGCCGCCTCGTCGGATATTTGTGTCAGGCCGCGCGCAGCGACGATTTCGGCCGCGCCGCGCCCGCTGCCAACCATCTCGGCCAGCACCTCGCGCGCCGAATTCAAGTTTACGTCGCCGCGCTCCACCATCCGGAGCAATTCGACCAGCCCGACCGGTGACAATCCGATTTCGCTAATGCGTTGGGCGCGCTCGTTCATCAGCCGGAACAGGTCGTTGAGGATCCAGTTCGCCAACGTTTTGGGCGGGCCGCCGGCGGCTACCGCGGCGTCGAACCAGTCGGCGATGGTTCGATCGTCGGCCAACCCTGCCGCTTCGACGGGCGTTAGCCCCAGGTTCATGTAGCGGGCTTCCCTGGCCTGGGGCAGTTCCGGCAGCGCTGCCCGTTGGGCGGCGATCCACGCTTCATCCACGTCCAGCGGCGGCAAGTCCGGCTCGGCGAAGTAGCGATAGTCTTCAGCTTCTTCCTTGGCGCGCTGGCTGAAGGTTTCGCGCCGGGCGTCGTGCCAGCCGCGCGTTTCCTGCACGACCGCGCCGCCGCCATCGAGAACGGCCGCCTGGCGCGCCAGTTCATAGTCGGCGCCGTCGGCCAGAGCGCGAAAGCTGTTGAGGTTCTTGAGTTCGGTGCGCGTGCCGAATGCCCGGCTGCCCCGCGGCCGCAGGCTGATATTCGGCTCAATGCGCAGCACACCCTTTTCCATGTCCCCGGAGTTCGCGCCGAGATAGCGCAAGATCTGGCGAATGCGCGTGGCGTAGGCGCGCGCCTCCTCGCCGGAGCGAATATCAGGCTCGGTAACGATCTCCAGCAGGGGCACGCCGGAGCGGTTGTAGTCGACAAGCGAACCGCCGCCTTCCAGATGGGTCAGCTTGCCGGTGTCCTCTTCCATGTGAACGCGACGGATGCCGATGCGCTTCACCCCTCCGTCCGGCAGGTCGATGTCGAGCCAGCCGTGGCGGCCAATGGGCAACTCGTACTGGCTAATCTGGTAGCCTTTGGGCAGGTCGGGGTAGAAGTAGTTCTTGCGGGCAAAGATGTTGTGGGGCTGGATGGCGCAGTTGAGCGCCAGCGCCACCCGGATGGCGAAATCGACGGCGCGCCGGTTGATGACCGGCAGCATCCCCGGCATGCCCAGGCAAACGGGGCAGACGGCCGTATTCGGCTCCGCTGTGACGCTATCGACGACGCGGCAGCCGCAGAACATCTTCGATTCGGTCATCAACTCGGCGTGGATTTCCAGGCCGATGACAGGCTCATAGCGGTCGAGCATCGCGACCTCTCCTAAGCTTCCAGGCTGAGCACGGCCGTGTCGGCGGCGCGCGACGCCCAACGCCGGCCGCGCACCACCGCGCCGTCGCCGATGATCGCGCCCTCGAGAATGGCGTCCTCAACCGTCGCGCCGGGGCCGATGATTGTGTTGCTGACGACGCTGCCGCGCACCACCGCGCCCGCGCCGATGGTCGCATATGGGCCGATTACGGCACGATCAATTGTAGCGGTTTCAGCAAGTGAAACGGGTGTTAGAACCGTGAAATCTTCGCCGTAGCTGCGCTCGATGGCGTCTTCGCTGCTGCGGCCGAAGCCGAGCAGGCGGTGGTTGAGCGTCAGCAGCCGCTCGGCCTCCGGCCCCGAACCGGCCAGCGGCACGCGCAGATCGCTGACGCGAGCGGCCACGGTCGCGCCCTGCTGCAGTAAGACGCGCGTCAGACCGTCCGCGCCGCCCTCTTCAGCCCAATCGGCCAGCGCCGCGGCCAGCAGTGCTCCGTTGCGGAACCACCACAGGCCGGAAGCGCGCCATAGCCCATCGCTTTCCCGGATACGCCCGCTGCTGACAGCCAGCCCCGGCCCGGTTTCGCCCGGCTCCGCGTGATGAATGAAGGCGACCCCATCCGCAACCTCGGCGGCCAGCCCGCCCAGATCCGCGTCGATGACGGCGTCGCCCAGGGCCAGGACGACCGGCCCGCCGGCCCACTGGTCGCGGCAAGCGAGCAGGGCGGCCGGAAGGTTACTCCGCAGGGGTATGAACTCGTGTGCTGGCTCAACCGCCCGCGCGATAACCGCCGCGCCGGGGCCGCCGAGGAAGACGGCCGCCCCTTCCAGATACTTGCGGGCGCTAAAAAGCATCTGGTCGATGACGCGGCCGTTGCCGGCAGGCATCAGCCCCAACGGACGCGACCACTCCGGACCCAGCGGGGCCTCGACGTAGGTGAGGGGGAGGAGGAGTTTCATCATAGTCGGTGGTCGTTGCGGCATCTGGCATCGGTCAGCGGCCCGGGGCCGGCCGTCTGTGGTCTCTTTCCTAGCCCCCACCCATATCCGCTTCTTCCACTGCTTCGGCGGGCACGACAGGCAGGCGGCGATGCCACGGCCGGGCCTGTTCGTAGGCATAAGCGGCGTTCAGGATGCGCGCCTCTTGCAGTGTGTCGCCGATCAATTGGAGGCCGATGGGCAGCCCGTTGCCGTCAAAGCCGCAGGGCACGGACAGCCCGCAGGCGGCACTCAAGTTGAGCGGCAGGGTGAAGATGTCGGCCAGGTACATACTGAGCGGGTCGCCGGCCCGCTCGCCGATCTGAAAGGCGGTTGTCGGGCTGGTCGGCGCGGCAATGACATCCACCTGCTCAAAGGCGCGGCGGAAGTCCTCCTTGATCAGCGTACGCACTTTCAGGGCGCGACCGTAGTACTCGTCATAATAACCGGCGCTCAGGGCATACGTTCCGAGCATGATCCGCCGCTTGACCTCGGGACCGAAGAGGGCGCGCGTCTGCCGCACGGTGTCGATCACGTCCACCCCGGACGCGCGCGGGCCGAAGCGCGTGCCGTCGTAGCGGGCCAGGTTGGCGCTGGCCTCGGCCGGAGCGATCAAGTAGTAGACCGGCAGCCCGTACTGGGTGTGGGGCAGGCTGATCTCGATGATCTCCGCTCCCAGAGCCGCCAGTTGCTCGATGGCCGCGCGGACGGCCGCCTCCACCTCCGGCTCGATGCCCTCGATGAAGTATTCCTGCGGCACGCCAACGCGCAGACCGCGCACGTCGCCGGTCAGCGCCGCCTCATAGTCGGGCACGGGCGCGTCGAGTGAGGTGGAGTCGCGCGGGTCGTAGCCGGCGACAGCGCCCAGTAGCGCGGCGCAGTCGGCCACGGTGCGGCCGAACGGCCCCACCTGATCGAGCGATGAGGCAAAGGCGATGACGCCCCAGCGGGAGACGCGCCCGTAGGTCGGCCGCAGGCCAGCGAGGCCGCAGAACGATGCCGGCTGGCGGACGCTGCCGCCGGTGTCAGTGCCCAGCGCGCCATAGGCCAGCCCGGCGGCGACGGCCGCGGCGCTGCCGCCG
>CAZSOD010000002.1:0-109887 GCA_964608255.1 uncultured Ardenticatenaceae bacterium | reverse complement strand
TGCCCGCGCCGGCCAGCCCGGTCGTCTCCGTGTCTAGGAACAGGAAGTCGCGGAAGTCGAGGCCGTCGAGCCGCGGGTCGAGGGCGTAGGGCACGGCCGCGCCCGGGCGGTGGCGCAGCAGGTCGGCCAGCGCGTCGGGGCCGTGGTGGTGGTCGGCGGCGTAGACGCGGTCGATGACGAAGCACTCGCCGTCGGCGCAGGTCTCCACCCGGCCGCCGGGCAGCAGCACTTCCAGCGTCCCCGGCCGGTCGCGGTCGGCGGTAGAGGCGTCGCCGGCCTGGCGCGTGGGCGTGAAGGACGGCGGCCGCAGGTGGCGGACACCCTTCACCACTCCCATCCGGCGCAGCCGCGCCAGCAAGTCGTCGTTCATTTGTTCGGATTGTACGTGCGGCGTCCGGCAGCGGCAAGGGGTCATTCCGTGAAGAGCATTTCAACGCCAAGACGCCAAGACGCGAAGGCGCAAGATGAAGCTATCTTTGCGTCTTCGCGTCCTTGCGTTGAATCTTCGCGATGAATTCTTAGGTCAAGTACCACTTACGCCTGATCCGCACTACAATAGGAGCCATCATGGCAGCGGACAACCCGTTTTTCCATCGCGGCGCGATTCGCCGGGTCGAGGACTTTGTCGGCCGCGAGGCGGAGATCAATCAAATGCTCGGCCTGCTGCGCAACGGCCAGAGCGTCTCGCTCATCGGCCCGCGCCGCATCGGCAAGAGCTCGCTGCTGCTGCACCTGTGCCACGCTGGTGTCCGCTCGCCCCACCGCCTTGACCCGCCCCACGCGCTATTCGTCATGCTCGACTGCCAGGAGCTGGCCGGCTCGCCGCCGGAAGAGGTTTATGAGTTAATGCTCGACGGGCTGCTGGACGCGGCGGCCGAGGCTGGGCTGGCCGTTGAGCAGGCAGAGCAGCCGGGTACTTACCGCGCCCTCGACCGAACCTTGCAGCAGGTCTACTCGCAAGGCGCGGGCGTGGTCGTCCTGCTCGATGAGTTCGAACTCCTGGCGGCCAACCAGCATTTGACGCCCTACTTCTTCGCCCGGCTGCGCGGGCTAACCACCAAGTACGGTCTTGCCTATCTGACCGCCAGCCAGCGCCCGTTATTCGCCATCACGGCGGAGGAAGAAGTGCTTAGCTCGCCCTTCTTCAACATCTTCGTCACCGTCCCGCTGGGGCTTTTCAGTGAAGCCGAATCGCGCGATCTGTTCCGGCAACGCCTCGCGCGCACCTCGGTCAACTTTTCCGACGATCTGACAAGCTACTTGCTTTGGCTTGTCGGCTGGCATCCCTTCTTTCTCCACATCGCCGGCTACCACGCCGTTCAGGCGCTCATTGCTCGCGAGGCGCGACCGCTGGCCCGGCCCGCGGAGCCCAACCTGGCGGCCGTGGACGGGCCGATTGAGATTGAGTCAGAGTCGCACCTGGGCTACTTGTGGCAGAACTTGCTTCCGGAGGAGCAGCACGTTCTGGCCATCGCCGACGGGCCGGTGGAGAGCCTGCGCCAGTTAGAGCAGCAATGCCTCCTGGTGAATCAGGACGGGGAGTACCGCTACAGTAGCGAAATCCTACGCCGCTTCGTTCGGCGTCAGCACGTGCCAGGCCTCATCCAGGCGGGGCCTTTCGTCATCGACGAGCAGCGCCACCAGGTCTGGGGCAACGGCCACGAACTCGCATTAACGGCCTCACAGTTCAACATTCTCGTTCGCCTATGCGAACACGCCGGGCAGGTCGTGCGCGGCGAAGACCTCGAACTGGCAGTATGGGGCGATGTGCTGGTGGACGATCCCGATCGACTCAAAACCCTGATCAAGCGTCTGCGGCGCGCTGTGGACCCGCTGGGTAATTGGATCGTCAGCGAGCGCGGTGTCGGCTATGCTCTTCGGCCGCCGGAAGAGGTCTAGTATCGACCTCGGGGGCGAACCGTTGCTACGTCCTCCTGTATCTCCTCGAGTACTCTGGCCGGCGGCCGTCCTGCTGCTAGGGCTCCTTTCCCTCAGCCTGGCGCGAGCCGCGGTGGCGCAGTCCTCCCGGTCTCACTCGCCAGCCTACTGGCAATTCGCCGCCTCGGAACGCCTCGACTCCGTATCGCTGGCAGACGTGGACGGCGACGGTGTAGATGAAATCCTGGTCCTGGACGAAAACGGCCGTCTGACGCTACTGACCGCTAACGGCCAGCAGCGGTGGACCTACACCGCGGCCGGACCTGTAGCGGCCGTGGCCACGGCCGCGGTCGATCAGGGTCGAGCCGAGCGCTCTATCATCGTCGTTGCCGGCGACTCTATTTCGCTATTGACGGCCACCGGCGAGCCTCGCTGGCGCACGCTGATCAATCGGCCGTCGCTGCCCGTCGCCGCCGCCGCGTTTGATTACGAGCCCGATGGCGTCGAAGACGTCCTGGTTCTACTGGCTTCAGGCGAGTTGCTCGTTTTCAACCGGGCCGGCCAGCTCATCTGGCAGTTTGCCGGCCAGGACGACCGCAGCGCCAACGTTAACCCGCAACTACTCGTCAACGACTTTGACCAGGACGGCGCGCGTGAGATAGTGCTGGGGCTGTTCACGCCGCGCCGGTTCAGCCAGGTGCTCTACATCGACAACGGTACGGTACAGTGGCGGCAATCCATCTCGCGGCGCATCACGGTCCTATCCCCGGCGCCTTTTGACGATGGGTCGGTGGGTATCGCCGTCGGCACGAACTTCGGCCAGGTCGATCTGTACACCCCGGGTGGCGATCTTGTCTGGTTCCGCACGCTAAATCGGCCCATCTCGAGTCTCTCATTCGCGGAGATGACCGGCCAGCGGGCGCTTGTCGCTGGCACTGCAACGGGGAGCGTCGTTGCCTTTTCATCGGAAGGACGCCGGCTGTGGACGAGCAACCTCGCTCGGGACGCCGATCGCGCCGTCCTAGCCCTGCTGCCGCCCGGCGGCGCGGCCACTGGCCCTGCGCCACTGGCGGCTATCCTGGAGCCGGTATCGGAGTCGAGCGATCTGGCCGACATTGTCCTCCTGGGCAACAACGGCCAGACACTCGCCAAACTTAACGACACTGACCTGCCGGAGCTTGTCCGCCTGGTCGACGTGAACCGTGACGGCCACTTTGAATTGCTGTTGCCGCGCTTCGCAACGCTGCAACTCATTGGTCTGGGCATTGGTGACAGCGAGTACATCGAGGAGTGGGAGTACGCGCTCGACGCCGCGCCGACAGCCGCGCTGGTGATCGACCTGGACAAGGACGGCGAGGACGATGTGGTCATCGGCACGCGCGACGGGCGTTTGCACAGCCTGGGCGTCGACCGGACTATCCGCTGGCTCCACGCTCCCGGTGAAGAAATCGCCATGCTCGCCGGAGTCCGCCATGCCGTCAGCGAACCGCCGCGCGTGGTGGTAGTCCGCCGCCAGCGACTAGAAGAGGGCGCGACCGGGGGGCGCGCCAGCTGGCTGGAACTGCGCGAGGCGTCGGGCGAGCGCATGTGGGTGGACGCGCTACCCTTTGAGATAACAGCCCTGGCCGTGGACGACCGGTCGAGCGCCGCACAGCCGACAATCCTCATTGGCGGCAGCGGTGGACAGGTGACCGCCTATGATTTGAGCGGCAATGCGCTCTGGGAGCTTGTGCTGGCCGATTTGGAGGGGGGCGTCCGCCAATTGCTGTTGCACGATCGTCCGGGGGAGGAGCCGGACCAGCTGCTCGTCTCCGGCCAGCAGAGTATTTACAGTCTCACGCCCGGCGAGGCGGGCATGACTGCCACGCCGTTTACTACTTTTGGCCAGCCCATCGAAACGATGTATAGCATGCGCCCGGCCGATGGCCGGCAGTTGGCGGTGAACGTCGTCGTCTTTCTTAAGGATGGCACCCTCCACGGCCTGAGCAGCCGCGGCGTTGAAATGACCCAGTGGTCGTGGCCCTTCCGGCTCGACTCCCGACCGGCGGCAACGGCCATCTCCGGCGAGGGTGCGAGCGAGGCCTTCCAGGAAAACGTCAGTGCATTTCTGGTAGCGACCGAGAGCGGCGTGTTGGAGCAGGTGACGATCGTCGACGGCCAGCCGATGGTATCCTGGCGGCTTACCGGACTGGGGCCGCTCAAGGCTGTGGCCTGGGATGATCTGGATAAGGATGGGCGCCCTGACACGGGTCTTGTCGGTACGGGCAACGGCAACGTGTGGCTCTACGAGCAGCTTTACACGCGCACGCCGCAGCGCATCCTTGATCTGCCGCTGGCCAGTGGCATCTTTGACCTATTCCTGCTTCGACGGTCGTCGAGCCAATCGCCCGACCTGCTGGCCGTCACTCAGAACGGCGTGGCGCGACTGTTCCGTGAGGAGGAGAATCGGCCGCCGCTTCTGACGCAGCCGCGCATCGACCCCGAACCGGGCCGCTATGCCATTGGCGTCCAGGTCAGCGACGTAGAGAGCGATGCCGTCGCTGTGCAGTTAGAAGTCCGCAACCCGGCCAACGGCCAATGGGTTGCCCAGGCGGAACAAGAGCTGGCGTCCGGCAACGGCCAGCTATTTTGGCCGGCGGTCAACGTGCCGGCCAGCGACTCGGTTGTCTATCGTTTTCGCTTCAGCGACGGCTTCTACGAGGGCTATATGACCCCGGCGCCCGGGCCCGCCAGCGCCGCCGGCAGCCCTGGAGCCGGTTTGCTGCCCGTCTTGACAGGCTCATTCGGCATCTTGCTCGTCGTCGGTGTGGTTGCTTTTGCGCGGCAATCGCAGACGCCGGGCTCACAGGCGGCGCGCTTCCAAAAGCGGCTGGCCCAAAATCCCGAACTGACCCTCCCACGATTGGCGCGCCGTTACAGCGAGGTCAGCGGCGCACCTGATTTCCTATTGCAGCTTGCCAACCGCGCCCGGCAGGCGGGTGACGCCAATCTGGCCAACCTGGCCGACGGCCTCTTCCTGCTGCCCAACCGCTCACAGGCCGGTCTTTCGATCATCACCCGGACGCTGGACGATGTGGAAACCTCGGGCAAGGAGTGGGTGGATCTGCCGCGGCAGCGTCTGATCTTCAAGACGTGCCAGGCCCTTTTAGAAGCCCCGTCGACAACCGAGCTGGGGTTGATGCGCCCGCAGTTGGTGCAGATGTTGACCCTCCTGGAAGAAGAGGATGAGTGGTCGCCGCTGCTGGAAAGCCTCCTTCCCGTCATCACGAATATGCGCGACAGCGAGCGGGTCGATTCGGCCGAAGATCGCCTGGTCTATCTGAACCAGGCCGAGTTCCGGCTGCGCCAGGTGCAAGAGCAGATGGTAGAATTCGGGCCAAGCGTGGAGCGTACCCTGGTGCGAGCCATTGCCCGGCGCTGGGCTGGCCTGCTTTCGGCCGAGATCGAGGAGCAGCGCGGTCGCGCCGAGCTGGAAGTCTCGCTGATGACCAAACGGCTGGCCCCGAACGGCCAGACCTACGTCGCCATGGAGATCCGCAATACGGGGCGCGCGCCGGCCGAAAATGTAATCGCCACGCTGGACGAGAATCCCGCCTATCGCGTTTGCACCGACCCGCAGGTGATCCCGTTTCTCCCCTCGGGCCGCTCGCGCCAGGTGCGCTTCCTGATCGAGCCGCAGGCCGAGGAACGGTTCCGCATTGGCCTTTCGCTTAGCTACGAGGATCGCAACCGGCGTGACAAGACGGCCGCTTTCGGGGACATGGTCCACCTGTTGCCGCCGCTGCGCGAGTTTACGCCGATCGCCAATCCCTACTTGCCGGGCACGGCGCTGCGCAAAGGCAGCCCGTTGTTCTTCGGCCGCGACGAGCTGTTCAACTTCATCGCCGAACACACCGGCACGCAGCGCCAGCGAAACGTCCTGATGCTGGTCGGCCAGCGCCGCACCGGCAAAACGTCGGTCCTTCTGCGCCTTGAAGAGTACTTGCCGCCGCACATGGTGCCGGTCTACATCGATTGCCAGTCACTCGGTATTTCACCCGGCATGCCTTCTCTATTGCAGGAGTTCGCCTGGCACATTGCCGACGCGCTGCACGCGCGCGGCTTGGACTGCCCTGTCCCGGAAATCACCGCATGGCAGAGCGATCCAGCGCGCCTCTTCCAGCGCGAATTCCTGCCGCTTGTCCGTCATCGGCTCGGCGCGGAAGCAACCCTGCTCCTGGTGTTCGACGAGTTTGAGGCGTTCGAGTCCATGGTTGCCGACGGCATTCTGCCGCGGACATTCTTTCCCTATATGCGGCACCTGATGCAGCACAGCGCCGGACTGGCGTTCATCTTTGTCGGCACGCGCCGGCTGGAAGAGATGAGCGCCGATTACTGGTCCGTCCTGTTCAACATCGCCCTCTATCGCAAGATCGATTTTCTGCCACCCGAGGCGGCGAAACGGCTCATCTGCGAACCCGTCGCGCCGCACATCATTTATGACGATCTGGCTATCGACAAGATCCTGCGCGTCACTGCCGGCCACCCCTACTTCCTGCAACTCGTCTGCTACACGCTCGTCAAGCAAGCGAACCAGCGGAAGAATGGCTACGTCACCATCTCCGATGTAAACGTGGCCCTCGACGAAATGCTGCGGCTGGGGGAGGTGCACTTTGCCTACCTGTGGCAACGTTCTAACCATGCCGAGCGAGCGGTACTGACGGCCGCGGCGCACCTCATGGACCGCAACGAACCGCTGCATCCGGAGGTCTACGTCGGCTATCTGCAATCGTTCAGCATCGACCTGGACCCGGCGGCAGTCACGGCGGCGCTCAACTCGCTTGTCGGGCGCGACATTATGCGCGAAGTAACGGAAGAGGGTAAAGGGCTCTATGAACTGCGGATCGGCCTCGTCGGGTTGTGGGTGGCCCAAAATAAGAGCTTGAGTCGCCTGCACGCCCATTTGGAGCAGTAAGGGCTGGGTGGGGTCCGGAGGTATCTTAGCTCTGCCCTGACGAACTAAGCCCTATACCTCTTTGGGCCGCCACACGCCCACAAGTTCGGCCGGCGTTTCTTCGTCTAGCTCTGCCCAACGGTCGATAGAAAGGCGGAAGCAAGCCAGGGAGGCTGTCGGCATGCGCTCGTCACGGCCGGCCAGCGCGCTCACCAATTCCTCTGTGCCCGGGTTGTGGGCAACCAGCATAAGCCGACCCACGGCATCATCCGTCTCGCGAGCCACCTCCACGAACGTCTCCGTATCGGCCAGATACAGTTCATCCGTGTATTGGATGTCGCCGGGGTAGCCGGCGGCGATGGCGGCCAGCTCGGCCGTGGCCGCGGCCCGCTTGGCTCCGGACGCAACAATAAGGTCGGGGACGAGATCGAGTTGGACGAGAAGCCGGCCCATGCGTGGCGCGTCGTGCCGGCCGCGTCCGTTAAGCGGTCGGTCGTAGTCCCCCAGGGCATCGTTGTCCCAACTTGACTTGGCGTGGCGCAGGAGGAGGAGCGTCTTCATCGAGAGAAGAACTCGGAACCACAGATCACGCGGAGGAACATTCTCCAGATGGGCGTAATCCGTGGTTCCTGTTGCTTACAGTTCGTCGGCCGACTGGACGATGTGACCGACAAGGCCGTAGTCGCGGGCCTGCTCCGCCGACATCCAGAAGTTGCGGTCGGTGTCCTCCTCGACTTTCTCGATGGGCTGACCAGTCTGCCGGGCGAAGATCTCGTTGAGGCGGCGTCGCATTTTGAGGATTTCCTGGGCCTCGATGGCGATGTCCGCCGCCTGGCCGCTGGCGCCGCCCGCCGGCTGATGCAGCAGAAAGCGGGTATTGGGCAGGCTGTAGCGGTTCTCGCGCTCGGCCGCGGCATAGATCAACGCCCCGGCGCTGGCAACCCAACCGGTGCCAATGACCTTGACCGGCGACCGGACGAAGCGGATCATGTCGAAGATGGTGTCGCCCGACTCGACGTGACCGCCGGGCGAGTTGATAAAGAGGCGAATCTCATCCTGCGACTCGGAATCGAGGATAAGCAGCCGCTTGGTAATCTCCATCGCCAGATTCATATCGATCGGCCCATAGATGAGGATGGTGCGGTTCTTCAGCAGTTTGTCATCCACAGAACCAGGGCCGTTAGCCTTCGCGTCGCGCTTGTCACCATCGTCATCTTCCTCGTCCGGCTCCTCGAAGGGCTCTACCTCGGGCGGGAAGTCATCGTCGTCGTCATCGTCGAACATGGGCGTTTCCCATGGATGAGTCATACGTCTCGTCTCCTCTGAAATGAAATGGTGAATTGGGGATCGACTGTAGCAGGTCGTTCTTGATCCCAATTCGTCGCTGTCATCGCCGCAGGTTCGTGAAGGCGTTGATGCCGGCGTAAACGGCGGCGTCGCCCAGGTCTTCCTCGATGCGCAGCAACTGGTTGTACTTGGCAATGCGGTCGCTGCGCGCGGGTGCGCCGGTCTTGATCTGCCCTGCGTTGAGCGCCACGACCAGGTCGGCGATCGTCGCGTCCTCCGTCTCGCCGCTGCGATGGGATACGACGGCCGTCCAGCCGTTGCGCTGCACCAACTGCACCGACTCGATAGCTTCGCTGAGCGTGCCGATCTGATTGACCTTACACAGCAGGCTATTGGCCGCCTTACGATCAAGCGCCATCTGGATGCGATTGACATTGGTCACCAGCAGGTCATCACCCACGATTTGCAGCCGGTCACCCAGCCGCTCGACCATCAGCGCCCAGTTATCCCAGTCATCCTCATGCAGGCCGTCCTCGAGCGAGATGATCGGGTACTTGTCCACCCACGACTCCCAGAAATCGACCATCTCTCGACCGGTTAGAGTCTTGCCCTCCACCTTCAGGTGATACTTGCCATCCTCGTAGATCTCCGATGCGGCCGGGTCAAGGGCCAGCATAACTTGCTCGCCCACGACGTAGCCTGCCTCTTTGATAGCCTCGAGAATCAGGTCGACCGCCTCATTGTTCGCCGAGACGCGCGGCGCAAACCCGCCTTCGTCGCCGACGGTCGTCGAGTAGCCCTTCTTGCCAAGGACTTTCTTCAAGCTTTGATAGATCTCGACACCCCAGCGCAGACCCTCGCGATAGGAGGGCGCGCCAATTGGCATGACCATGAACTCCTGCATGTCGGTCGCGCCGGCCGCGTGCTTGCCGCCGTTCATGATGTTCATCATCGGTACGGGCAGCGTACGGCCGGAGACGCCACCCAGGTAGCGATAGAGCGGGAGGTCCTGGCTGGCGGCCGCGGCGTGGGCCACAGCCAGCGAAACACCGAGGATGGCGTTCGCCCCCAACCGGCTCTTGTTCTCGGTTCCGTCCAAATCGATCATAGCCTGATCGATGCCCAGTTGATCGGTCACCGGCCAACCGACAATGGCCTCAGCGATCTCTTCGTTTACCGCGTCGACCGCTTGCAAGACGCCCTTGCCGGCATAGCGCTTCTTGTCACCGTCGCGCTTTTCCCAGGCCTCGTGTACGCCAGTCGAAGCGCCCGAAGGAACGATCGCGCGCCCCTTGGGCCCGTCATAGAGCTCGACCTCGACCTCGATAGTTGGATTACCACGCGAGTCTAGAACCTCACGCGCGAGCACTGATTCAATGTAGTCCATTGATATTCTCCCATGGTTGGTAATTGCGCTGAGAAGCAATAGCGGCATCTCAGACTATACAGAATCCGCGCCGCCGCCGCAAGCTGGCCCGTTAAGCAAGGAATGTGCGCTCCTTGCATCCCTCTCTAGGCGGAGCTAAACTGCCGCGCTATGACCGATGGCGCGGGCGCGGCGACAGGCGCGGACCTGGTTCGCCTCTGGCAAGATGTTTTGGCCGACCTGGGCGACGTGTTTGATGTGCACTTCGTCTGCGCTACCTTTTCCTACCATATCGCTCGCCACACGGCTACGCGCGCGTTGGTCGTCGTCGCCGATCCCGAAGCCAAGTGCTACGACGCCTGGGTAACCGATCCCTCGGGCAAGACTTCGCAGTTGCGCTGGACAGCGTTGGAAGCCGGTCTGGAACCACTCTTCGGTTTATCAACGCCTACGCGTCTGGACAAGCTGGAGCGGCCCGCGGCCGAGGTCATCAGCAGTCGCCTGTGGCTATTGGCCAAACGGCGCATCTTCGCCGCCCCGCTGCCGCGCGAGGAGCGCCCCTATAGCGCCTTCCCACCGGCGCTCGTCGCGCTCCTGGACCCCGCAGCCGGCGCCGTGACCGAATCAGGATTGCGCGAGATCACTCGCCTGATGTGCGTCTTCCTCGATCGGGCGGCGTTGCGTCAGGAAGTCGACCGCCGGACAGTGGAATTCGCCGTTATCAGCGATATCAGCCGCGCGCTCAGTTCCACGCTCAATATCCAGCAGATTTACCAGCTTCTGACCGGCCCAATTCGGCAAACGCTCAACGTCGAAACTTTATCTATCGGCCTGATCGAGCCGGTAACGGGCGATATTGTTTTCGTCGAAAAGCTCTTTGGGCCCATGTTTGAACGCCTGCCGCCGGTGCGCCTGAAGCGCGGGCAGGGGATTGCCGGATGGGTCGCCGAACACAAGGAGCCGGTCATCATCGCCGATGCCTATTCCGACCAGCGCTTCTTTTCCGGTATCGATCGACGCTCCGGCTTCCATACTCACTCCATGATCTGCATCCCGTTGCAGGTGGATGAGCGCACCATCGGTATTCTGCAGGCCATCAATCGCCAGTTTGGCCGCTTCAGCGAGCATGATCTGGCCCTCATGCAGGCGCTCGGAGGCCCCCTCGCTGCGGCCATCGAGAACGCTAACCTGCACGCTGTCGTCCTGGCCGAGAAGCGGCGCATTGAGACGCTGTTTGCCAGCATGTCGGAGGGGCTCGTCACCGTCAACCGCGACGGAATTATCACCCGGGCCAACAGCGCCTTTGCGTCCATGATCTACGGCGAAATGGACCAGATCGAGCGCCAGTCGCTTTATGAGCGCGTCCGGCCGAAGCAGGGCAACTTGCAGGCATTAGTGGTCAGGTTGCTCTCCGGCCAGGAAGAATATGTGCAACTGGCGACCGACATTCCCCGCGAGGACGGCCGCACCCTGCCCGTGCTGATTAGCGGCGCGCCTGTGCACGACGACGCCGGTCTGGTGAATGAGGCTATTCTTGTCTTCAGCGATCTCACGCAAATACGTGAAGTGGAACGAATGCGCGACGACCTGTTCCACGGCATCATCCACGAGTTGCGGACGCCGCTGGCGACGATCTTGATGTACTCGCGGCTGCTGCGCGAAGGCAAGGCCCAGCCAGACAAAGCCGAGCGCTTCCTGGGCGTTATCGAGCGTGAAAGCGACCGGTTGCAGCGTATGGTGCGGCAGATGCTCGACCTGGCCAGGCTCGAGGCGCGAGAACTTCAGCGCAGTCCGGAGCCAGTGTTGCTGAACCCGCTGCTGGACGAGTTGTTGCCGCCCCTGGCCGAACGGGCTGTGCGCAAAGGCATCCTTTTTCGCCAGCGCGTCGAGGCTCAACTGCCACCCGTAGCAGGCAATCGGGATGTGTACCACATGGTCTTCAAGAACCTGCTCGACAACGCGATCAAGTTTACGCCGTCGGGCAGCGTTCAATTGACGGCGCGGCGCGAGAACGGCCTCGTCGTGGTAGAGGTGGCCGACGAAGGCATCGGCATTCCGGCGGAGGCCATGAGCAATCTCTTCAAGCGCTTCTACCGCACGCAGACGGCCGTCGAGCGGGGCATCGCCGGCACGGGCCTCGGCCTCTACATGGTCAAAGAAAACCTCCGCAACTATAATGGGCACATATCGGTGCAAAGTACTCTCGGCAAGGGGACAACGTTCACCGTCCGTCTGCCGGTGGCCCAGACCTGATCTATGACCAGAGGCACGCAAGTCAACCGCATCTACCTTGATCATGGCGCGACAACGCCCGTCCATCCGGCGGTCGTGGCGGCCATGACGCCCTACTGGAGCGACCTCTACGGCAATCCCTCATCGCACCACCGGACCGGGTACGCCGCATCGCGTGCGGTTGAAGACGCGCGCGAGACGTTCGCCGCCTTGCTAGGCGTAAATCCGGCGGCGATTGTTTTCACGGCCTGCGGCTCCGAGAGCAACAACCTGGCCCTGCGCGGGGCGATGTTCGCCGCCCGCGCCGCCGGGCGCGGCAACCATCTGATTACGAGCGCTATTGAGCACAGCGCCGTACTGGCGACAGCCGAGCAACTACGCGACGTCTTCGGCTTTGAGTTGACCGTGCTGCCGGTGGACGAATTCGGCCGCGTTCGCGTGCGTGACGTTGCCGCGGCCATCCGTCCAGACACGGCTCTCATCAGCGTGATGGCGGCCAATAACGAGATCGGCACGATCCAGCCCTGGGCCGAGATAGGCGCGCTGGCCCGCGAGCGCGGTGTGTTGTTCCATTGTGACGCCGTGCAACTGGCCGCCGCCCGGCGCTGGAATCTGGCCGCGGAACCGATCGACCTGATGTCGCTGGGTCCACACAAGTTTTACGGTCCCAAAGGCGTCGGCGTGCTCGTCGTGCGGCCCGGGGTCGAATTACTGCCGGTGCTGACCGGCGGCGGACACGAAGGCGGTCTCCGCGCCGGAACAACCAATGTACCGCTGGTCGTGGGCGCATCCGAAGCATTTCGTCTGGCGATGGCCGAACTGGACGAGCGGCTCGCCCACGTGCTGCCGCTGCGCGACCGGCTGCTGCGCGAATTGCCCGCCGCCTTGCCGGGCATGTGTGTCGTCACCGGCCACCCCACGGCGCGACTGCCCCACCACGCCAGTTTCGCCCTGCGCGGGCCAACGGGCAACGACTTGTTAATGCACCTCGACCTGGCCGGCATCGCGGCCAGCAGCGGCTCGGCCTGCGCCAGCGGCGATCCGAAGCCGTCGGCCGTTCTCCTCGCCTGCGGCCTCGGCCCGGAGTGGAACAAGGGCGGGCTGCGATTGACGTTGGGACGCCAAAACACGGGTGCCGACGTCGATACCGTGCTCGCCACTTTGCCCGCCATCGTCCACCGCCTTAGCGCGCTGGAGAGCAATTTCGCAACGTTGGCCGCCTGAGCCTATTTTGTTATGGACAAGGATAATCTGATAGCGCCCAGCAACAATGGCGTGGGCCTTCCCCGCGCAACCAGTGGCCGGCAGCGGATCATCGTCGCCATGAGCGGCGGCGTAGACAGCTCCGTTGCCGCCGCGCTGCTGGTCGAGCAGGGGTACGAGGTCATCGGGGTCATGATGCGTTTGTGGAGCGAGCCAGCGGCCGGCCCGGCCGCGCCGGCCAATCGCTGTTGCACGCCCGACCAGATGGCCGACGCGCGGCGCGTGGCCGATCGCCTCGGCATCCCCTTTTACGTCATCGACGTGCGCGATCACTTCCGCCAGGCCATCGTCCAGTTCTTTCTCGATGAGCACCAGCAGGGGAGAACGCCGAACCCGTGCGTCGAATGCAATCGGCAAATACGCTTCACCTACCTGCTAGAACGCGCCCTGGCGCTGGACGCCGACTTTCTGGCGACCGGCCACTACGCCCGCATCCGGCGTACCCCGGATGGCCTACGGCTGTTGCAGGGAAAAGATGCGAACAAGGATCAATCCTACGTGTTGCACATGCTGGGGCAGGAGCAACTCGCGCGCGTCCTTTTCCCCATCGGCGAGTACACCAAGGACGAGGTGCGGGCGCTGGCGCGCGAAGCCGGCCTGTCGGTGGCTTCGAAGCAAGAAAGCCAGGACTTGTGTTTTCTGGGTGACGGGGACTACCGTCGCTTCCTGCGTGATTACGCCGGCAGCGCCCAGACCCCGGGACCGATTCTCGATGGCGACGGGCGCGAAGTCGGCCGCCACGACGGGCTGGCTTTCTATACTATCGGGCAGCGTAAGGGGCTAGGCATAAGCAGCGCCGAGCCGCTATTCGTCATCGGCAAGGACACTCGCCATAACGCCCTCTTGGTCGGCCCGCGCGCGGCGCTGGGTTGCGCGGCGTTTAGCGTGCGTGGTGTCAACTGGATCGCCGGCACTCCCGCCGGGCCGATCAGCGCCGCGGTCAAAATTCGCTACAAGGCCGCGGCCCTGCCCGCGATTATCACGCCTTCCGGGACGAGCGCGGCCGTCCAGTTGCACGAGCCGGCCCCTGCCATCACGCCCGGACAGGCGGCAGTCTTCTACGACGGCGAGATTTGTCTTGGCGGCGGCCTGATCGCCGACGTGCGACCGGTGACATGGCCGGAAGTGGAGGTCGCGCAAGCGTGATCGGCATTCCCGGCGCTGCTTCCGGGCTTGTCCTGGGGTTTCTGCTCGCCAGCGCCTATGGCGCTATCTTTCACCTCGTATTCGGCGGCCCGGTGCGCCGCATTATTCTTTATCTGGGCGCCGCGTGGACAGGTTTTTTCATCGGTCAGCTCATGGGCGACTTTCTGAACTTCGAACTGCTCAAGCTGGGCAAGATTCACCTGGTTAGCGCCAGCGTCGGAGCCTGGGTGCTGCTCCTGGTGGCCCACTGGTTGGCCGGCCAGCAGCCCGAACGAAACTGAGACCGGAACGGCCGAAGTTGCTATACTTATAGGTGTGAGCCGGTCGCGCCAAGCCTGGCGGCCGCGCTACGTCGGAGTTTGATTTGATGAGTAACACGCAATTACCGCTGGCCGTCGCGCCGGCCGAGCCCGCCACCAGACGCGCCTCCCTAATCCCCGTGGGCTATGTCGTTGCCGGCGTAGTCATTGCGCTACTGTTAGCGGCGGGGTTCATCGCCGTGCTGGTCTACCTGGCATACAACTACGCCGATACGATTCTAGTGGTGCGCGACATCTTTATTATCGCGCTGGGTCTCATGTCTTGCTTGTCCGGTATTGTGCTGATCCTGCTACTTATCGCCGTCATTCGCCTGGTCAACATGCTGGAGTTTGAGCTAAAGCCTATTCTCATGAAGACCAACGAGACGCTGGGGACTATTCGCGGCACAACGACCTTTGTTAGCGAGAACGTCGTCCGACCCATGACAACGGCCAGCAGCTATCTGGCCGGGGTGCGCCGTGGCGTTGCAACGCTATTTGGCGATCCGCGGCGCAATCTGGGCAAATGACGGGTCAAGGAGAAATGAAATGAACGAAAACGAAAGTGACCTGGGCGCATTCCTGGCCGGTTTTGTCATCGGAGCCCTTGTCGGCGCGGCAACGGCGCTTATCCTTGCCCCGCAATCCGGCCGCGCCACCCGCGAGCGGCTGGCAACTTTTGGAACTGACCTGCGCCAAGCCGGCGAGCAGACCTTCGACCAGGTTCGCCAGTCGGCCGACAGCTACAGCCGCGAATACCGCGAACGAGCCGGGACAATCATCGCCGACACCCGCACCCGCGCCCAATCGGTGGCTGATCAGGCCCAGGAACAGATGCGGATCGTCCTCGACGCGGGCAAAGACCGGCCGGAGAATCACAGCGCGGGCGCGGTGGACAACCCGGCCTGACGCGCGACAGCTATCTGCCCCCCTCCGGCCAAATTCTGACCGGTTTCGTCACAGGCAAACGCTGACTTGCGCCGCGGCGCTCCGGTCGCCGCGGCTTCCGCGCGAAAGCGCGCCACTTACGGCCATGATCCAGGCGATTGATGATACTCTGGGTGACCTGCTGAGAGGCCTGCCCGGTAGCCAAATAATGGATGCCGACCGCGAGCAGATGCGCGTAGCGCTTTTGTTCGCGGCGCGCGTTCACGGTGAACACTGTCGCCCTTCGGGAGAGACTTTTGTCGATCACGGCCGCGCCGTCGCCGCCGGGCTCCACGAGTTGGGCGTCGATGACGCCGATACCATCGTGGCCGCGATCCTCCACGACACGCTGTTACCCCACACCGGCGTGACCGAGGCTGAACTGGCGCGCCGCTTCGGGCCGGCCGTGGCCGAGTTGATTCGCGGCGCAAAAACGTTGGACGACTACACCAAGCGCGCCAGCCGCAAGCGGGCCTCCGGTGAACTGGGACTCGAAGCGCAGCAGGACCGCGAGACGCTGGAAGCGATCCGGCGCGCCCTGCTGTCTATTATCGAAGGCGACATCCGAATAATCGTTCTCCGCATGGTGGATTGCCTGCAAGACTTGCGCCGTGGCAGCAACATGAACCGCGATCTGCAACGCCAGATTGCCTGGGAAGCGATGCATGTGTACGCGCCAATCGCCAACCGGCTTGGCATCTGGCACTTGAAATGGCAGTTGGAGGATGTCTCTTTCCGCTACCTGGAACCGGAAAAATATCGCGAGGTTGCCCGGCGGTTAGACGAAAAGCGCGAACTCCGCGCTTTGAAGGTTGAAAAGGCCGCTGCGCGGCTGCGGCGGCGACTGGCCGAAATGGGGCTCAAAGCTGTCGTGACCGGGCGGCCGAAGCACATGTATTCCATCTACCGCAAGATGCTGCGCAAGGCGCTCGACTTTGAACAGATTCACGACATCCAGGCGTTGCGGGTCATCCTGGAACCAGCCGATCCGTTGGTCTACCAGACCCTGAGCAGCAAGGCCAAGGATGACGAAGACCGCGCCCTGTGCTATCAGGTGCTTGGCGCGGTCCATAGCCTGTGGCAACCGGTGCGGGGAGAGTTCGATGACTATATCGGCTCGCCCAAGGCCAACGGCTATAAATCGCTCCACACGGCCGTGATTGACACCGAGACGGGCCAAAAGCTGGAAGTGCAGATCCGTACCCAACGGATGCACGAAGAAGCCGAGCGCGGCATCGCGGCCCATTGGGCCTATAAAGAGCAGGACGCCAAGGTCAGTTCCTCGTCCCAAAAACGCTTCCAGAACCTGCGCGAGTTACTGGCAACGCTGCAAGAAGCGGAGGCCGACCCCGATGGCGCGCCGCTCATTGACATCGGCAAGCTAGAGGAGCGCATCCACGTCTTCACCCCTAACGACGACGTGATCGACCTACCCGCTGGCTCGACACCCATCGATTTCGCCTACCAGATTCATACCGAGGTCGGCCACCGCTGTCGCGGAGCGCGCGTCAACGGCAAGATGGTTAGCCTCAATCACAAGTTGCGGTCGGGTGAAAAGGTCGAAATCATCACCGCCAAACGCGGCGGCCCCAACCGCGACTGGATGAATCCCAGCCTGGGCTACACCGGCAGCGCCCGGACGCGGAGCAAGATTCGCCAGTGGTTCCGACAACAGGAGCGCACCCAGAATATCCAATGGGGGCGGGAAGTGGTCGAGCGCGAGTTGAAACGGCTCGGTCTGCTGGAAGTGTACGACGTGGAGGACATCGCCGGGGCGCTGAAGTACGACGACGTCAGCGACTTTCTGTGCAAGGTCGGCTTTGGCGACATCCAGTCCACGCAGATCAACGGGGCCATCGCCGTCTTGCAACAGGCGCTGCGCGAGGACGATGAGGAGCTATTGCCGCTCTTGCGCGCCGCGCCTGCCACCCGGAACAAGGGTCTGACCGTCCGCGGCATCGGCGGGCTGCACACGCGCATGGCCGGCTGCTGCACGCCCATTGCCCCGGAACCCATTATCGGCTACGTGACGCGCGGCCAGGGCGTCACCATTCACCGTGCGGATTGCAAACAGGTGGCGGCGATTACCGACCGCGAGCGGCTGATCGAGGTAGGTTGGGGTACCGAGGCCGAGACGCATCCTGTGCCGATCGTCGTGACCGCCTTTCGGCGCGGCGGGCTCGTCGAAGACCTGGTTAGTACCTTGCGCGGCCAGCAGATCAGTGTTCCGAAAACGAAGTTGGTAACCCAGGATACGATTACCACGATCTATATGATCGCCGAGGTGACGGACCTGAGCCAGCTCCACTGGTTGCTGGCCAAGATCGAGAGCATGCCCAACGTCATCCAGGCCCGGCGGCAGCGGTGGAGTTGAACGAACTTACCACGGAGAGCTACAGACGAATAAAGAGTCGTTTTCCTTCCGCGTTGATTCGTTTAATCCGGGTCGCCCCCAGATAGATTCGCTTCCCCCTCGACGATAACCCCCAGTTCGTCCAGTTGCAGCCGCACCGGTGGATCATCGCCCAGCCACAGCGCCCACGTCCCAAGCTCAAAGCGGAACACCTCGACGCGCGGGCCGGACTCGTCGTCGCTGAGGAGTTGGCCCCACACGGCTGTTTCGTCCCGACCGCGCAGGCGAAGCTTGACCCCGCGCCAGCGGCAGTAATAGACCAGCGGACCCACGACTAATCCTCCAAAGCCTCGTACTGCTCGAAGATGCGGCGGTAGGCGGGTGATGTCGCCATCAGCGCGGCATGGTCACCGGCTGCCTCAAGACGTCCCTTGCGCAGCACCAGCACCAGGTCAGCCCACCGGATCTGTGACAGCCGGTGGGTGATAAGAAACGTAGTGCGGTTCTCGGCCGCGTGTTGAATCGCGCGCTGAATCTGGTCCTCGGTGGCGCTATCGACGGCGCTTGTAGAGTCGTCCAGGATAAGGATGCGCGGCCGAGTCAGGAAGGCGCGGGCCAAGGCGATACGCTGTCGCTGGCCTCCGGAGAGGGTCACGCCACGGCCGCCGACCAGGGTCTCGTAGCCATCGGCAAAACTTGTGATGAAGTCATGGGCCTGAGCGGCGCGCGCGGCCGCCTCAATGTCTGCACGGGTGGCGTCCGGCGCGCCGAACGCAATGTTATCGGCAATGCTGCGCGAGAAGAGGAAGATATCCTGCTCGATGATCGAAATCTGCCGGCGCAACGCGGCCAGGCTCCAGTCGCGCACGTCGACGCCATCAATCAGAACCCCGCCAGCGCGCGCGTCGTAGGTGCGGTTAATGAGCTTCGTCAACGTGCTCTTGCCCGCCCCGGTTTGGCCGACGATAGCCACGGTCTGCCCGGCGCGCACCGTGAAGCTGACGTTCCGTACGACGTCCACCTCGGGCACGTAGCCGAAGGAGACGTTTTCAAACGTTACGTCGCCATTGATTGGTTCCGCATAGCCCGCCGGATTCTCGTCAAGGTCCGTCTGCGTGTTGATGAGTTCCAGAACACGGCGCGCGCTGGCCATGCCCAAGGAAACGCGCGAATAGGCCATGAGTGAGATGTTGGTGGGAAAGCCGAATAGCCCGAGCAGGCCGACGTAGGCCACCACATCGCCCACCGCCAACTGGCCGGATTGGAGCAGCAGCAGAGCATGGGCAAAGCCGAGCGCCTCCGTTATCCCCAAAAGCAGCAGCGGCAGGAACTTGGCTTCTTCGCGGCCCTGGGCTACCGTGGCATTGCGGAAGGCGCGGGCGTTGGTTTCGAAGCGTTGGACTTCGGCCGTCTCCTGCGCGCTGCTCTTCACCATCTCGATACCGTCTAGCGCCTCGGCCAGCCGGGCGTTCATCACACCGAAACTGAGACGCACGCGGTCGGCGATACGCGAAAGCACGTTCATATAGCGGGCCAGCGCCAGCATGTAAGTGACGATGAAGAACAGCGGCGCGAGAACCAGTTGGGGCGAATACCGGGGGCCCAGGATCAACGGCATAATCATGAAGTTGGCCGAGCCGACGACCAGGTTGATGCCCGGATTCATCATCAGGTTGATCTCGTGCACATCATTGGTGGCCCGAGCCATTGTGTCGCCGACCGGCTGGAGATCGTGGAAGGTCATGCTCTTGCCCAGCAGACTCAGGTAAAGTTCCTGGCGCGTGTCGCGTTCCAGTCGCTCGCCGATGACCGAACTGGCGAAGTTGCGGCCGAGTTGCAGGAAGGAGCGAATCACCTGGCTGAGAACGATGCCGAGTGCCGCCGCGCCAATGCGGTTCAGGTTTGGTGGCTCGGCCAGCGCGGCGTCGAAAGCCACACCGATGAGAATGGGCATGACGGCGGCCAGCGCAGCGTTGCCGAACGCGCCAACCAACATGCCGACAAATAGCAGCCAGTGACGACCGACGTGCGACAGCACCCAACGTCCTGTTGAGCGCCGGTTGGATACCTGGTGGAGATCAATCGCGAATTCAGCCATACGTACTACCGCGTTCACTGCCCGCCGTGGCCGGGCGCGGAGCGCATTATCCCACAGAACAACGGCCGGGCACATGGACACTCATCTGCTGGCCCGCCGCCTGCCTATGAGCTACTATCCAACTTCGGCCGAAGGGCGTGTCAAGCGTCCTGGCCCACACGATACAGACAAGGTAGTACCCCCATGATCCACACGCACTGCAACTCGCCCGTTTCGACGCGCCCGCGTGGCCTGGCGCGGGCGCGGGCCGCCCTCCGGGGCGCTCTCGCCATGCTCGTCCTGGCCGCGCTCGCAGCCACGGTTGGAGCCGCGCCGGCGTCGCCGTCGGTCATTAGTCTTGGCTCGCTCAATGGCCCCAACGGCTTTCGCATCGACGGCCGCAGTCCGGGCGATCGGGCCGGCCGAACCGTGGGTAACGCGGGTGATGTGAACGGCGACGGGTTGGACGACCTGATCATCGGCGTCAGCGCCGCCGCGCCCGACGGCCAGCAAGGCGCGGGCGAGGTCTACGTCGTCTTCGGCTCCACAGCCAATCCAGCCGCGCTGCCATTAGCAGCGCTCAACGGCGCGAATGGCTTCCGTCTGGTGGGCGCAACCTTCAACGACGCCGCCGGGGAGTCGGTTAGTGGCGCGGGCGACGTGAACGGCGACGGCTACGCTGACGTTATCATCGGCGCGCCGGGCGCGGATCCGGGCGGTATTTTCGAGGCAGGCGCGGCTTACATTGTCTTCGGCGCGCCCTCATTCCCGGCGCGCCTCAACCTGGCTGACCTTAACGGCGACAACGGCTTCCGGCTCAATGGCATTGCCGAGGACGATGGCGCGGGCGTCAGCGTCGGCGGCGCGGGCGACATGAATGGGGACGGCCTGGACGACATCCTCGTCGGCGCGCCGAACGCGACAGTGAGCGGCAAGGCGGCCGCCGGACAAACCTACGTCGTCTTTGGCGATCATGATTTCCCGCCGCAAATCAACCTGGCCAGCCTCAACGGCGGCAACGGTCTGGTGCTCAACGGCATCAGCGCCGACAGCTATGCCGCCAACGATCTCGGCGGCGCGGGCGACATGAACGGCGATGGCTACGACGACGCCTTTGTCGCTGCTTGGAAGACGTCCAAAGGCGCCGACAGTGAGGCCGGAGCGGTCTACGTCCTCTTCGGCAAGGCAAGCTTCCCGGCCAAGTTGTCGCTTGGCGACCTCACGGGCGCTACCGGTTTCCGGCTCGATGGCGCCGCGGAAGGCGATCGCGCGGGGCAGGCCGTCGACTCGGCGGGGGACGTCAACGGTGACGGACGGGGTGATCTCGTGATCGGCGCGCCCTTTGCGGCCAGCCAGCGGGGCATGGCATACGTTGTCTTTGGCGCCAGCGTCCTTCCGCCGACTCTAAGCCTGGGCGCTCTTTCTGGCGCAAACGGCTTTCAGCTGTCCACTAGCGTGGCCAACGCCGAGGCGGGCATGGCCGTCGGCGCCGCTGATATCAACGGCGACGGGTTGGACGACGTGCTAGTGGGGGCTCCGGCCGCCGGCGAAGGTAGCCAGCGCTTCGCTGGACGGAGCTACGTTGCGTTCGGCCGCGCCAGCTTCCCGGCCGAAATTGACCTCGACGCGCTGACACCGGTGACGGGCATGGCGCTGGACGGCGAGGCGGCCGGCGATCATGCCGGACAGGCGCTCAGCGCCGCCGGCGACCGCGACGGCGATGGTTACGACGAAATCGCCATCGGCGCGCCGGGCGGCGGAATTGGGCCGGAAGGCGACATGGGCTATACCTACGTCGTCCAGGGCGGCGGCACGTTGGGCGTCCCGCTGCCGGTCACGCATCCGGGCACGGCCGAAAACGATACGCTGACCGGCAGCGGCGGAAACGACGTCATGCTGGGCGGGCGCGGCGCAGACCAGTTGACCGCAGCGGCGGGCGAGGATGTGCTCAAGGGCGGCGCCGGGCGCGATCTGCTTCTGGGCGGCGCGGGAGCCGACTACCTCATCGGTGGCAGTGGCGTTGACGTAGCCTCTTACGCGGGTTCCGCCGGCGGCGTCACCGTCAACCTCTTTACCGGCGCGGCTTCGGGCGGTGACGCCGCCGGCGACCGTTTCCGGGCCGTGGAGGGCATCATCGGCTCACCGCTGGCCGATACCCTGACCGGCGACGCACACGCAAACGTATTGGCTGGCGGCGGTGAAGACGACAATCTTCGCGGCGGGGGCGGCAACGACGCCTTTGGCTACGCGCCCCAGAGCGGCCGTGATACGGTGGCCGATTTCGCTCCCGGCCCGGGAAGCGACGATTACCTGGACTTCACCAGCTACCCGGCCATCACCGGGCCGGCGGCCCTGATCGTCGCCTTAAACGGCAGCGATACGCTGATTACTCTGCCTGGCGGAGAGACGATCCGGCTGCTCGGCATCGCGCCGGGCCGGCTGCATGGCGACGACTACCGCTTCGCCGGCGCGCCCCTGGCCCGGCCCGACGAGTACGCTACGCCTATCAACCAACCTTTGACGATTGGCGCGCCGGGTGTGCTTGGCAACGATGACAATGCCGGCCCCACGCCGCTCTCGGCCGTTCTGGTTAGCGGACCAAGCCACGGCACGCTTACGCTAAACGCAAACGGCTCCTTCACCTACACACCCGCTGCGAATTACACCGGCGGCGACGCATTCGCCTACCGAGCCAGCAACGGGCAAAACTCGAATGTAGCCGAAGTCTCGCTTACGGTGACGTTACTGCCGCCATCGGCCGTAAACGACAGCTATACGGTCAAACTGAACAAGACGCTTTCTGTTCCCGCCCCCGGCGTACTTGGCAACGACCAAACGCCTGGCGGGCCGCAGTTGTCAGCTCAGCTAGTGGACGAACCCGTTCATGGGACACTGAACCTGAACGCCAACGGTTCGTTCAGTTACACGCCAACCGTCGACTTCGGCGTGCAAGATAGCTTCAGCTACGTCGCCAGTAACGGATTGTCGTCCAACGTCGCCACCGTCACGATCCACGTCCTCGATCCAGACGGGCCGCCCGTAGCCGCCGATGACAACTACACGGCGCAGGTCGGTAAGAGCCTGACGATCGGCGCGCCGGGCGTTCTGGCTAACGACGTGAATCCGTTGCCCGACACGATGACCGCGCAACTGGTGACGGCAGCTAGCCACGGCGCGCTGGCGCTCCAGCCCAGCGGCGCGTTCACCTACACGCCCCAGGCCAACTACAGCGGCCAGGACACGTTTACCTACCGCGCCAGCAACGGCCAGCCATCAAACGTCGCCACGGTGACTATCACGGTCAGCTCGTCCGGTTACCGTATCCAGTTGCCGGCGGTGTTAGGGGAGTAATGGATTCAACACGGATGGGCACGGATAAAGTGGATAAGACTCAATGGTTTATCCGTCGAAACCGTACCGATCCGTGTTAAATCGATTCAGGAAATGTGGGCCGGGCGATCGGGCAAGTCGCCCAGGACCTTGAGGTTGATTGCCTCCGCGGGTGGGGCGCCAGGCCGGTACATGACCCGGGACACGCCACGCAGCGCGTCCCACACGTCGCCCAGCGAATCGGCCAGGGCTACGGGCCGGTCTAGCCGGTTGGCGATGTCTTGCGGCGAGAGGTCGTCGAGGGTGATGGTATCCGGGTGGTCGAAGGTAACGCGGGGCAGGACAACAAGGTCGCCGCAGCCCACAGCCTCGAGTTGGCGCAAAATGTCGCCACCCATGAGCAGGCCGGCCACGGTGATCGATTCGCCCAGGCGCTCGTTAACGATGGGCACGACCGTCACTTCGCAGCCTGTCAGGGCGGCAAACTCGGCCGCCTTCTCGCGTAGCAGGGGCGCAAAAAGCGTCGCCGTTGCCAGCGTGACAGCGCGTGGCGCGAGCTTTTCCGGCGCGGCGGCAATCTCCTGACGGACGACGGCCCACTCGTCTAGAAAGGCCCGCACCATGCCCAGTCCGTTCTCGTGCAACTCTTGCCCGTCGTAATCCTCCAGCAGTGGTACCTCGCGCCCCGTCACCAGATACCACTCATCAGTCAGGTAGACGAACCGGACGCCGAAACGGCGCAGAAACTCGGGCTGGAGGGATTCGACGAAGTCCAGCGTCGCGGCAGCTTCGGCTGCCGTATGCGGCCGCAGCCCGTACTTGTGCTGGCGCGTCAACCCGACGGGCACGACGCTGACCGAAACCACCCCGCCACCGCCCTGCTCCGGCCATAGCGCTGCCAGTTCGCGGATGGAGCGGGCCAGCCATTCACCGTCGTTGAAGCCAGGCACGATAACAAGCTGGGTATGAACCTCAATGTGGCGATCGGCCAGCCACCGTAACTGCGCCAGCACGTCTTCCGCGGCTGGGTTGCGCAGGAAACGGCGGCGCAGTTCCGTATCGGTCGCGTGAACCGACACGTAGAGCGGCGAAAGCCGCATCGTCTCAATGCGCTCCCAGTCGTGCTCGCTCAGGTTCGTCAGGGTGACGAAGTGACCGAAGAGAAACGAGTAGCGGTAGTCGTCGTCCTTGATGTACAGCGTGCGCCGGAACTTGGGCGCCATCTGTAGCACGAAGCAGAACTCGCACAGGTTGTTGCAGCGCCGGATGTCTACGTCGAACGTCGGGTGGGCGAACTCAAGCCCCAACAACTGGTTGTAATCGCGCCCCGCTTTGAAGACCAACACTTCCCCGTCGCGGCGCACCAGCAGTTCCAGCTCTTCTTCCGCGCCGTAAAACTGCACGTCGATGACGTCCTCAACCGCCTGGCCGTTGATAGCCAGCAGTTCATCGCCCGGTCGCAGCCCGGCAGCGATGGCGGCGCTACCCGGCTCCACGGCCACAATGCGGCCGCCAGCGAACGTCGTCAGGTCTACTTCCTGAAAAAGAGGCATCAGACGGGCTCTCCTGTGGGGGCATGGTTCAGCAAATCGAGGATCTCCGCCAGCACGGCTTCGGCCTGCTGATCGGTCGTGTCGAGAATAACGCTGCCGGCCGCGGGGCGCAGTGGCGAGTGCTGGCGGCTGCTGTCGATTCCATCGCGGCGGACTACGTCGGCCAGGATGGTCTCATAGTCGTCATCGTGGCCCTGGCGGCGGCGGTCGAGCAGACGGCGGCGGGCGCGCTCCGCGGCCGACGCGGTAATGTAGAGCTTAAGCGGCGCGTCGGGCATGACCACCGTGCCGATGTCGCGGCCGACCATGACCACGCGACCGCGACGGGCTGTGGCCCGCTGCCGGCGCACCATCTCCTCGCGCACTGGCCCATAGGCCGAAACCTGCGAGACGGTCGCGTCCACCGCCGGCAGCCGCAAGTCCCAAGTGACGTCCTCGCCATCGACCAAGACGGTATACTGGCGTCCATCCGTCTCCTCACGAAGGGGTAGCACTTCGAGGTCGATAGTTCGGGCCAGCGCGGCCAGGCCCGGCTCGTCATCAAGGCGCAGGCCGCGCCGGAGGGCTGCGAGGGTCAGCGCTCGATACATCGAGCCGGTGTCGAGAAATAGGTAGCCCAGCCGTCGGGCAAGCATGAATCCAACGGTTGTTTTGCCGGAGGCGGCCGGACCATCAATCGCGATAACGTCAGGCAGATGATCGGGTTGCACGGGGATCCTTTTTGGGTTTGACCCGCGGGGCAACGGGCGAGCGGCTGACCGGAGCGGCGGCGGCGCTGCGGCGCAGCTCGCGCACTTCGCTATCGGTCAGGTGCCGCCATTCGCCCGGTCTCAAGTCGCCCAGCGTCAGCGGGCCTATACGTTCGCGGATGAGACGCTGCACTGGGTAGCCGAGCGCCGCGGCCACGCGCCGGATCTGTCGCTTGCGTCCTTCGCGCAGGATAACGCGCAAGCGAGTGTTTTCCGCCGTTCGTTCCAGCACCTCGATCGGCGCGGGGGCGGTGATACGGCCGTCGAGCATAACGCCGCGCCGCCACTGTTCCAGCGCGCGGTCGGGCATTCGCCCCTCGACGGTGACATCGTAAGCCTTCTCGTGGCCGTAGCGCGGGTGTGTCAAGCGATGGGCCAGCGCTCCGTCGTTGGTCATCAGCACCAGCCCCTCGCTCGGCTTGTCAAGGCGACCAACGGGGTAGATGTGGGCGGCGGCGTTGTCTCCTTCGAGTTGGATGAGGTCGCGTACGGTTGTCCGTCCTTCGGCCATCTCGTCCTCTAGCGAGGAGATGACGCCCCGCGGCTTGTTGAGGGCAATGTAGATCAGCGGTTCGCCCGGCGGCTGGTTCGGCGAAAACAGGACACGGCCATCGACCTCGACGCGATCAACTGCGGGGTCGGCCTTGTCGCCCAGCTTGGCGAGGCGACCGTTGACGGTCACACGGCCGGCGGCGATTACAGCCTCGTTTTCGCGCCGTGAGCCGACGTTGGCCCGGGCCATTAGTTTCTGCAATCGTTCTTCCATTACTAAGTCCGGCAGAGCCGCTACTCTTCCTCATCTTCCAGGCGCGGCATATCGTTTACACTGTTCAAACCGAAGGCTTGCAAGAAATCGGGCGTCGTGCCGTAGAGGATCGGGCGGCCCGGCTTCTCCAGCCGGCCGACTTCCTCAATTAGACCCTTGCTCAACAACGAACGCAACGCGCCATCGGAATTAACGCCGCGCAATTGATCGACCTGCGGCCGCGTTACCGGTTGCAGGTAGGCAACGATGGCCAGGACCTCAAGAGCGGCCGAACTGAGCCGCGTCGTCACCTCCAGCCCCAGAAAGCGTTCGATGTGGACGCCGGCCGCTGCCGCGGTGGTCAATTGAACCATGCCCCCACTCCACTGGAGCCGAAGACCGCGCCCGGCATACTCTGCTTCCAGATCGCGCAGCAGCGACTGCACCGCTCCCGGTGAAAGCTCAAGCGCCGCTCCCAAACGGGCTGGCGAGACGGGACCGCTGGCGACGAAAAGCAGACTCTCCAGCAGCGCCTGCGGCGGCAGGGCCGGCTCGTCCGGTGATTGCAATTCAGTGGGTGGCGCAGCAGTAACCATCGTCTCTCGTCGCGCCGGCACTGTCCAGGGCAGACGTGGGACAAACGGCCGGATAGCGGATATTATAGCGATCATATCACATCAGCTCCCTATTGGAACGCAATCATGCAAGAAGCACTTCAGTACGCCCACGGGCAGCAAGATCGTCACTTGGCGGAGTTATTCGCCTTCCTGCGCCTTCCCAGCATCAGCACCGATCCGGCCCGCGCGGCTGACACAGCCGCGGCCGCCGACTGGTTGGTTGGCCGCTGCCGCGACGCCGGTCTGGACAACGCGCGCGTCATCCCGACCGACCGCCACCCGCTTGTCTACGCCGACTGGTGTCATGCCGGACCAGGGGCGCCGACGGTACTTATCTACGGCCACTATGACGTGCAGCCGGCTGATCCGCTGGAACAGTGGATCTCACCCCCCTTCGAGCCGGAGGTGCGCGATGGCTTCGTCTACGCCCGTGGCGCGGCCGACGACAAGGGACAGGTCTACGCCCACGTCAAGGCAGTCGAAGCCTATCTGAAAACGAGCGGCCGTCTGCCGGTGAATGTCAAGTTCATCATTGAAGGCGAGGAGGAGGTCGGCAGCGGCGGCCTGCGGGTATTCATCGAGCAAAACCACGACCTGCTGGCGGCCGACTCGGCGCTCGTTTCCGACACCCACATCCTGGCTCCCGATCAGCCGGCCATTGTCTACAGCTTGCGCGGCAACTGTCACGTCCTGGTCGATGTCAGCGGGCCTTCCCACGATCTACACTCAGGCACCTATGGCGGCAGCATCAACAACCCGCTCAATGCCTTGGCCCACCTGATCGCTAGACTCAAGGATGAGCGCGGCCATATTAATATTCCAGGCTTCTATGATCGCGTTCGGCCGTTATCGGTGGAGGAACGAGAGCTACTGGCCGGCTTTCCGCTCGATCCGGATGAGTGGCTACACGAAACTGGTGCGCCAGAGTTGTGGGGCGAACCCGAGTTTTCTCTTGCTGAGCGCGTCGGCGCTCGCCCGACTCTTGACGTTACCGGCCTGCTCGGCGGCTACACCGGCGCGGGGACGAAAACGATCATCCCCGCCCATGCTCACGCCAAAATTTCAATGCGTCTCGTGCCTGACCAGGACCCGCAAGAAATCACCGATCTGTTCGCGCAGTTTGTCCGGGATGTGCTTCCGCCAAGCGTTCACGTCGAGATCAAAGTGGCCGGCGCGTCCGCCCCGGCCATGGTCGAGCGGGACACGCCTCCAATGCGCGCCGCCGCAGCGGCCTTAGAGGCTGCTTTCGGCCGGCCGCCGGTGTTCATGCGCGAAGGCGGCTCCATCCCCGTCGTTGGCGATTTCAATAGTGAGCTCGGGTTGCCGACGGTGCTGATGGGTTTTGGCCTTCCTGACGACCGCATTCATTCGCCAAACGAGCGTTTCTATCTGCCCAATTTTTACAAGGGGATCGAGGCCAGTATCCGCTACCTCGATCTATTGCGGCAGGCAAGCTAGTTCGTTGGGCCCCATCCTGCTGTCGGCCGTCCTTGGCGGCCTGCTGGCGACGTTTGCCTGGGCAGCGCACCGCCGGCGTCGCCGGCTCCTGGCAACCGTGGCCGAGGTGGCCCTGCCGGTTGCCTCGCTCGCGCTGGGCAACGCACGCAAGGTGATCGTCTACCTCCCGCCCGGCTACGGCCACGACGACCGGCGCTACCCTGTCCTCTACGTCAACGATGGCCAGGAGTGCGCGGCGTTGGGCTTGCGCGAGACGTTAGCGCAGTTATACGCCGCCGGACGCATTCGCCCTTTGATAACCGTGGCTATCCCAACCAACGCCGGCCGCCTGCATGAATACGGCACAGCCATCGCCGGTTCGCGCGGGTTAGGAACGCGCGCTGCCGCCTACCGCGACTTCGTCACGCAAGAACTGATGCCTCTCATCGACGCGCGCTTTCATACCGCGGCCGAGGCGGCGTTTCTGGGTGTCTCACTCGGCGGGCTTTCGGCGTTCGATATTGCTCGAGCCTGCCCGGAGCGCTTCCAAACGGTGGGGGTGATGTCAGGCAGCTTCTGGTGGTGGGCGGCCGAGGACGAGACGGCGATTGATCCGGGTCAACGCATTGCCCATGCACTCGTGCGGCGCGAACGTCCGCCCAACCAGCGTTACTGGTTCCAGGCCGGCACGCGCGACGAGGTATGTGACCGCGACGGCAACGGGGTGATTGACGCGATCCAAGACACCACGGAATTGATCGACGAGTTATTGGCGGCCGGGACGCCGCCGGACCGCATTCGCTACGTCGAAGTGACCGGCGGCCGCCATGATTACGATACCTGGGCCAAGGTCCTGCCCGACTTCCTTTTATGGGCCTACGGCCGAAGAGGATCCGTAAATGCCACAGGTTTCAAAGAGCCAGATTATGGGCAATCGGCATCATCGGTGGTTTATCTTCATCAGTCTCAGTCTATAACCGGGCCGGCGTAGAGCAGGGTAGTCGTCGGCTTCTCACCGGCCTCGGTGATGACCCAAACGCGGTGCTCGCGGACCGTGTAGGCCGAAGCGACGGGGTTCAAGCCGGTCAGCGCGTTGACCTTGCTGAGCAGACCCGGCGTCAGCGCGCGGTTCGATTGGTCGCGCAGCATCTCGTCGGTCACGTCCAGGTCGTAGAATTCGCCGTAGTCGCCGAAGTCACCGCTGGTGTGGCGGGCCAGCAGGTCACGAATTTCGTCGTTGGTCAGCCGCTGGGCGATGCCGGGCGTGACCATGATCTGCCCGGGCTCAACGAGTCGGCCGGGGGCCGCGTAGGGTGCGGCCTCGTTGGGCACGTCGGCCGTCTCCGACAGGCGAAAGAAACCGATGTCGCCATGATAGCCCAGGTCGGCGTAGGGAATAAAGCGGCCGTCCTCGAACTCGACGCCGATCTCATCTTCACGGATGCGCGGGCACGGGTGGCCGGCGCGCCGCTGGCGGAAGAACTGTCGGCGCGCTTCGCCGGCCACTACACTGACGATATGGGGCTTATTCACCATCTGGTTCGCCATCCTTCCCTCGCTCCTGACGACGCCTACAGCCCTATTGTAAGCGGGATCGTGGGAAGGTGGCGAAATATCTACGGGCCTTTCACAAGTCACGCCGCGAGAAGCTCCACAGCGCGAAGGCCAGCAGGACGATGAGATAAACGACGGCGTAGCCGATCATTAGGTTGCTAGGCTCCGTAATGGCCGCAAACGGACCGAGCTCGAATGGGTTCATCGTCGCGCTCGGCTGAAAGTAGGCGGTAGCCTTTTTCCAGAGCGAGTCGGCGGGCATGATGAGGCTGCTAAGGATACCAACGTTAACGGCCGCCTCGTTGCGGATCAGCGCGCCCACTTGCTCCACCAGACCACCCAGAAAAGCCAGGCCAAAGAGCATAAAAGTGAGCACGCCGTTGGCGATCGTCGATAGCCGGGTGCCGCCGGCCATGCTCACCGTCAGCACGAGCAACGCGGCGAGAGCCATCATCACCACGCCGAGAGCGATGTTCTCCATGTGAAAGCCCGAACGCAGGTAGACGATGAGCATAAGCGATCCGACGAGCAAGATCAGATAGGTCAGCACCAGGACAGCGAAACCCAACCACTTGCCCATGATCACCTGCCAGCGTGGGATGGGCTTGGTAACGATCGCATCGATGGTATGCGACTCAATCTCGCCGGACACCGTCGTCACGGACACCAAGACGGCGACAACATTCACCAGAAGGCTCACCGCGTATAACCCGGCCGTTAACAGCATGACGGAGACGAAACTAGTCTCATCCGCCATGCCCGCCTGGCGCTCGATGTCGCGCTGGATGAAGTGGAAGCCAACGCCAAAGACAAGCACAAAGGCCGCGCCCATCAACAGGGCTACCCAAAGCAGGCGGCGGCGCTGCGCCTCGTGGATAGTGAGCCGGGCAATGACGAAAATCGGCATGGTCTACTCGTCAGACTCCTCGCCGACAACTTGCAGGAAGCGATCCTCCAGCGACAGGTGGGTCGGCGTCAATTCATAGAGGCTATGGCCGTTTTGAACGACCCAGTGAGCCAGCGCGGGCAGTTGCGCCTCGTCGCCGAGCGTCAGGTGGATGCGGCCGTCGCCCGGTTGTCGCACTACGTTGCCGCCGAACTGCGCGAGTCCAGCCAGTAGCTCGGGCGTCGTCTGGCCGACGCGCAGCACCACCTGCATGGCCTCGGCCTCAAACTCCTTCAGCGAAGACGCCTGGAGAATGCGGCCGCCGCGAATGAAGGCCACGCGATCACACGTCTTCTCTACCTCGCTCAAAAAGTGGGAGTTCAGGAACACGGCCATGCCGCGCGCGCGGAGATCATTGATGATGTCACGAACGAGGCGACGGCCGATGGGGTCGAGGCCGGAAGTCGGCTCGTCGAGAAAGACGAGGGCCGGGTCGTTGAGGAGCGCCTGGGCAAGCCCGATGCGCTGGAGCATACCTTTGGAGAATGCGCCGAGCTTGGTCGCCGCCCGCTCCTCCAGGCCAACCAGCTTGAGCAGCCGGGGAACAGCCACGCCCCGCGCCGACCGATCCATGCCGTATAGCTCCCCATGGAGATTGAGGAACTCGTCGGCACGCAGCCATTCGTGGAAGCGGAAGTGCTCTGGCAAGTAGCCGATCTTGGCCCGCGCCGGGCGGTCGCCCAGCGGTTGACCGAGCAGCGTCGCCTTGCCCGCGCTAGGCCGGGTCAGGCCGAGCAGCATCTTGATCGAGGTTGTCTTGCCGGCACCATTAGGACCGAGAAAGCCAAAAACTTCCCCGGCTCGTACCTCGAGCGTCAGATCGGCGACGGCCACCTTGGGGCCGAACTCCTTGCGGAGGCCGTGGGTATCAATGACGAGATCAGTCATATGGGGGAATGATCCGCAGGTTCGGCAGATTACCAGACCGGGAACGCTCGGCTCCGGCTAATCTGCTTAATCGACCAAACCTGCGGATCGATACTCTACAGTTCCTCGAGTGCCGTAACTTACCGCAGCGAGTTCGCCTGCGCCACCAAATCGTCGACGCTCAAGCGGCCGGCCGTCATCATATAGACCATGCCGTCCTTCTGCCAGAGGAGAGCGGCCTCGTCTTCGGGATCAAACGGCTCCAGAACCACGCCGGTGACACCGTCCACGCTTACCTCGCGGTAAGTGCCGAGGTTCTGCGGGATGGGCAGCAACAGCGTGCTCGTCCAGTCAATGCTTTGGGCGATGCGGCGCGCCTCGCCCGGCTCCGTGCCCAGCACTTGCAGCAGCGCTTCGCCCAACACGGTCGGATCGACGTCGGCCGGGTAGTTCACATCCGGGCTGGGCGCCTGGACCAACATGATGCCGTTGTCGTAGAGCTGCCCGACGCTGTCGTACACGGTCACATCCACCCGCGCCCCATCGAGGCTGTCGGGCAGCAGCAACGGGTCGGCTCCAGCGGCCTCCACAATGGCCCGCGCCCCGGCCAGATTGACGACGAGATGGCCCGCACCGCCGGTCATCACGTAGGTGCGGATTAGCTCACCCCGATTGGGCAGCGCCTTGGGGGTGAAGCCGGCAACAGCCGCTGCGGCTTCCGGGGAGTCTACGTTCACCGGATCGCCGATCTCGCGCGTGACAACGAACTCACCGGGCTCCAGTCCTTCCTCGCCCAGCCGCTCCAGCAGCGCCAGTTGCTGCGGCGAGACGGAGATGGGCGCGAATTGTCGCACGCGGAACAGCCCCAGGAAGTCGCTGGCCGCGGCGCGCACTGACGGGAATGCCACCAGGGCTACAACAGCCAAAACGAGCGTGAGAGCAACCGGTACAAGTCGACGTGTTGACATAATTTTTCTCCTATGGTCAAAATCGCGTTCATGACGCTGGCGGAATCGGGCCAGCGCTAGTCTGGTCGGCCCGGCCACTTCCTCCGGGCCGGGTTCCAGCGCCGACAGTTGCGCCAGCGCCGTCTGAATATCCCGCTCCTGTTCGTCCATCGTCCCCTTTACTTCATCTACTCGATCCGCGGATTAGTCCCGTTTCCCGTCCGACGCCTCGCGCTCGTACGCTCGCCTAAAGTCACGCGCCGCGCGGGCGAGCAGCGTTCCAACGGAGCCGGCGGCCACGTCACAGATAGCGGCGCACTCGGCATAGCTGAAACCCATCTGGCGCAGGATGAGCAGCCGCGCCGGCCGCTCACCGATGCGGGCCAGCGCAGCGCGCACGCGGACACGCTCCTCGCGTCGGGTAACGACTTCATCGGCCGCGTCGCCAGTGAGCCGGTCGGGCAACAGCGCCGTGTCTCGTTGCCAGCGGCGGCGCTGGCCGCGCAGAGCGTTATAGCCAAGGTTCGTTGCCACGCGGTAGAGCCAGGCAGAAACGTTCTCCTCGTCGCGACGGCCGCGCCTGCGAGCGTGGTCGTGGAGCTTCAGGAACACCTCTTGCGCCAGATCCTCCGCTTCGGCCCGTTCCCCAACCAGCCGGAAGAGGATGCCATACACCCGGTCGTAGTGCCGGTGAAACAGCGCCTCGAAAGAAGCGGCATCGCCACGCCCGGCGCGCTCCAGGAGCAAGCCGTCGTTCAGGGTCGCTTCGCCAGTCGCGCTCACCGCGCGCTCCTTTGGTGGATCGTTCTCATCCACACTTCTAAACACCGCCATTCTCCTTTTTGTGACAGCGACCGTAATAGCGGCCGGCCGGTATATCTGATCTTCGATAGGTGACAGACGACCTGTCAGTGAGGTATGCTGCTGATTAGAGTCATTTTCTCACTTTCGACTACCCATAACTCGACGAATACCCTTCTTGAAGATGCCCTGACATCGCGCTATTCTTAGCAGAAGGTTGCCCTCATGAGCACCAGTGACAGCATCGGCCGGATACGCTCGCTGCGCTCCGGGCTCGTATCGCAAGCTGAGGTCGGCCGTCCGACCGCAGTTTAAGGCGATCGGCCGTAACAAGACCTTCCACGTCCTCGAACAGGAGAGGAAATCCAATGGCAACGCTCCAGGAACTCCATGAACTGGGCCAGTCAACCTGGCTCAATTACTTTCGCAACAGTTTCATCAGGTCGGGCGAACTGGCAACCAGTCTGCGGCTGGGTATCCAGGGTATTACAGCGAACGCGGCTGTATACGAGCGAGCTATCAGCGGCAGTAGCGACTACGACGAAGGCATCCGCCGGGCGATGGCCGCCGGCAAACCCGCCCGGCGCATCCACGAGGCGCTTCTGGTTGACGACATCCAGCGCGCGGCTGACGTGCTCCATCCGGTATTCGAGGAGACTCAGCGTCGCGATGGCTTCGTCAGCTTCGAACTTGAACCGGCCCTGCTTCACGAGGTCGCATCAACGGTGGCCGAGGTGCGTCACCTGGGCCATCTGGTCGATCGCTATAATGTCATGGTCGAGATTCCGGCCACACCGGCCGGCGTTGACGCAATCCGCGCCCTGATCGCCGACGGAGTCTCGGTCAATGCGACCCACCTGTTCACGGTCAGCGGCTATGAGCGCGTTGCCGCGGCGTATCTGGCCGGTCTACAGGATTACATTGACAGTCATAGCGTGTGGCGGACGACGCCAACGGCCGTGGCTTCCTTTTCCCTCAGCCCCATCGACGCCGCCGTCGACGCCCGACTCGACGAGCTGGGCCGGCCCGATCTGAAGGGACGGACCGCCATTGCGCTGGCCAAGACGGTCTACGCCCGTTACCGGCAGTTGTTCAATGGCCCCGAATGGGAACGGCTGGCAGCGCGGCGCGGGCAACCGCTGCGGCTCAAGTGGACGCGCACCACGCCCCATGATTTCCTCTACCCCGATCTATACTATGTCAACCAGCTGATTGGCGCGGACACGGTCTTGACCTTCTCTCCAGCCACGTTGAACGCTTTTCTCCACGACGGGGCCGTGGCCGCCACGCTGGCCAATGGGATCGACGCGGCCGAAGCCCATTTGCAAGAAGTGCGCCGGCTGGGCATCGACCTGGATGCTACCGGCGAAGCCTTGCAGGCATCGCACCTGGAAACGACCGACCGTCGCTTCCAAACTCTTGTGCAGGCCGTGATCCGCAAGCGCGACCGGCTTGACACAGGCGAAGAGACCCTGATCAGCGAATTGGGCGAGGCGCAACCGCTGGTAGATGAGGGGCTGGCCGCCCTCTGCCGCCACAGCATTGTTTCTCGCATCTGGGCCCATGACTACACCGTCTGGCAGTCCAAGCCGGCCGAGATCACCAACCGCCTCGGCTGGCTCCACATCATGGACAGCATGGCTGACAAAGTCAAGCGACTGGAGCGCTTCACGCAGCGCGTCGTTGCCGAAGGCTATACCCACGCCCTGCTACTCGGCATGGGCGGCTCCAGCCTTGCGCCGGAGTTGTTCCAGAAAACCCTGGGCAAGCCCTCGCGCCCGGCCAACCTGCCCTTCCCATACCTGGAACTGGTGGTGCTCGATACTACCGACGCTGACGCCGTGCGCGCGGCGGAGGCCGCGCTTGACCTGCGCCGCACGCTGGTCATTGTCGCCACGAAGTCAGGCGGCACGGTCGAGACTCTGTCGGCCTTCAAGTACTTCTACAATCTTCTGCTGGACGATGTGGGGGCCGCGCAGGTTGGCAGCCACTTCATCGGCATCACCGACCCCGGCAGCAAAATCGCCGAAATGGCCGTCCTCTATGGCTTCCGCGAGCTGTTTTTGAACGATCCCAACATTGGCGGCCGCTATTCGGCGCTATCGTACTTCGGGTTGGTGCCGGCGGCGCTTGTCGGCGTCGACATAGGCGAGTTACTGGAACGGGCCAGCATTGCCGCGGCCAACACCCGGCTATCGCACTGCGACGTCATCGGCGACAACGACGCGGCGCGTCTGGGGGCGGCGCTCGGCCGCCTGGCCCTGGCCGGCCGCGACAAGGTGACGTTCATCACCTCGCCGCTCCTGGCCAGCTTCGGCGACTGGGCGGAGCAGCTCATCGCTGAAAGCACCGGTAAGGAAGGCAAAGGCATTGTGCCCGTGGTCGGCGAGCCATTGGCCCCGGTGGAGACCTATGGCGCCGACCGGTTGTTCGTCCGTTTGGGGTTGGAAGGCGACGCGGCCCACGATGACTTCGTGAACGGGCTGGTCCAGGCCGGGCAACCTGTCATTTCGCTGCGCTTGGCCGACGCCTACGACATCGGCAAGCAATTCGTCTTATGGGAGATGGCGACAGCCATCGCCGGCCACTTCTTGCACATCAACCCCTTCGACCAGCCCAACGTTGAGGCGGCCAAGGTGAAGGCGCGAGAGATCGTGGCGGAATTCGCGGCCAAGGGCACGCTGCCGGCGGGCGATTTCGCACCGCTAGATCCCGCTACCCTGAGCGCCTTTCTCGACCAGGCGCGGCCCGGCGACTACGTGGCGCTCCAGGCTTACGTTCAGACCACCCCGGCGACGGACGCGGCATTGCAGGCGCTTCGCCAGGCTATCCACCTGCGGACGGGATTAGCAACGACGGCCGGCTATGGGCCTCGCTTCCTGCACTCCACCGGTCAGCTCCATAAAGGCGACGGCGGCCGGGGGTTGTTCATCCAGTTCGTGTCGGACGCCGTGGAGGACGTAGGCATCCCCGATGAGGCCGGAGGGGCAGCGTCGGCAATGAGCTTTGGCGTTCTGAAACGCGCTCAGGCGCTAGGCGACGCCCGGGCGCTGCGCGACGCCCACCGTCGCGTGATCGCCTTCGAGGTCGGCACAGAGGCGGCGGCGGCCATTGAGCGGTTAGTCGCGGATCTGTAGGCGCCGCTCGCCCTCACGTGACAGCCCCACCGGGCTTGCCAAGACCTGGCGGGGCTGTCACCTGTTACAGTTGCGGGCAGAAGGCGCGCCGTACTCTAGAAAGCGCGGCGGCCGGGGGCGCCGCGCTAATTGGCGCTAAACGCGGGGCCATTCTGCTGTTGCGACCACTGCATCGTGTAGAGATTGAAGTAGCGCCCGCGCCGCGCCAGCAACTCCTCATGGGTTCCCTGTTCGATAATGCGGCCGTGGTCCATCACGACGATCTGATCAGCGTTGATGATGGTGCTGAGCCGGTGAGCAATTACAAAGCTGGTGCGCCCCTCCATCAGCGTGTCTAGCGCTGCCTGGATGATGCGCTCGGTCGCCGTGTCCACACTACTCGTCGCCTCGTCGAGGATGAGGATGCGCGGGTCGGCCAGCAGGGCGCGGGCAAACGACACCAACTGCCGCTGACCCACGCTCAGGTTACTGCCATTTTCGCCCACTTCGGAGTCATAGCCGTCGGTCATGCGCCGGATGAAGTCGTCGGCCCCGACCGCCTTCGCCGCGGCCAGCACTTCCGCGTCAGTCGCCTCCAGCTTGCCATAGCGGATGTTGTCGGCCATCGTACCTGTGAAGAGGAACGTGTCCTGCAAGACAATGCCCAATTGCTGGCGCAGGCTCTCGCTGGTCACCTCGCGCACATCGTGGCCGTCAATGCGGAGCGCCCCCTCGGTTACGTCGTAGAAACGGGCCAATAACCGGATGATGGTGCTCTTGCCGGCGCCCGTCTCACCGACCAGGGCAATGCGCTCGCCCGGTCGCGCGTGCAGGCTCACGTCGTGAAGCACCGGCCGTTCCCCCTCCCGATAAGCGAAGGATACATGGTCGAACACAACGTCCCCGGCGATGCGCGGCAGCGGTTGCGCGGCGGGGTTGTCCACGAGATCGGGCTCAAGGTCGAGCAACTCGAAGATACGCTCGGAGGCGGCCATCGTCGACTGGAAGGTGTTGTACCGTTGGGCCAGTTCACGGATGGGATCGAAGAAGCGTTCCACATAGAGCACAATGGCGACGAGCGTGCCCGCCGTTAGCGCATCACGCAATACAAGCCAGCCCCCCACGCCAATGACCAGGGCTGTCGCCAGCGAGCCAATGAAATCTACGCCGGGGAAGAAAAGCGCCGCCAGCCGCGTGGCATCGATGTTGGCGTCGAAGAACGAATGGTTGAGGTCGTCGAAGTGCTGGGAGTTGCGCTCCTCGCGGGTAAAGCTCTTGGTAACGCGAATGCCGGAAATGGACTCATTCAGATAGCCATTGATGAGCGACAGGCGCTGGCGCGTCGCGCGGTAGGCCTCACGGACGCGCGTGCGCCAGTAGTTGGTCAGCACGACCATCAATGGCATAACCGCGAAGGCCACTAGCGCCAGTTGCCAGTTCAGCAGCAGCATGGCAACAATGATGCCGACCAGGTTAAAGACCGAGCGGAAGAGGCCGGTAATCGACCAGGTCATGAAGTCGAGCAAAACGCCGACGTCGCCGATAAGCCGGCTCATCAGCCGGCCCACGCTGTAGTTACTGTAAAAGTTGAGCGTCAGCCGGTGCAGGTGGCGGAAAAGCTGGCTGCGGATGTCGGCCACGATCCGCGTGCCGACATAGGCCATGATTCGGACGCGGCTGCGGTTGGTCAGCCACTCACCGACCGCGGTCACACCAAAGACGATTGTCCACAAGCGCAGCTGGTCGGCCGATCCGGCGCGGATGCCGCGATCAATGGCATAGCCGATGATTGTGGGGCCAGCCACCCCGAGTAACGTACTGGCCGTCATCAGGATGATGGCGATAACCACGCTGGACTTGTAGGGGCCTATATAGGCTCCCAGGCGACGCACCAGCCGGCCGTCATACGCCTTGCCCAACAACTCGTCGTCGTCGCGCAATAGCTTCTTAATCCGCGCCTCTCGCGCCTCGCGGGCCGCGCGCTCCGCCTCGCTCATTGCCAAGGGGCCGCGGCCGTTGCCTCTCAGGTCAGTTTGCTCTTTCAGAGTCATGGCTATGCCCTCCCCTCACCGGCGACCATTCGCTCCTGGAGAGCTACAAACTCCTCCTGATCCCTCAATTGCAGGTCGTAGATCTCGCGATAGAGACCGCCCGAGGCCAGCAGTTCCTCGTGTGTTCCACGCTCGGCGACACAACCATTGCTGATAACCAGGATGCAGTCGGCGTGCTTCAGGGTCAGCAGGCGCTGGGCAATAATGAACGTCGTTCGCCCCTTCATCAATTCCGCCAGCGCCTCCTGGATCACATGTTCCGTCTCCGTATCCACGCTGCTGGTGGAATCGTCGAGGATGAGAATGCGCGGGTCGGCCAGCAGCGCGCGAGCGATGGCAACGCGCTGCTTCTGGCCGCCGCTCATGGTCACGCCGCGCTCGCCGACCCGCGTTTCGTAACCTTCAGCCAGTTCCAGGATGAAGTCGTGGGCGTGGGCAGCCCGGGCCGCAGAGACGATCTCCTCCCGCGTCGCCTCGGGCCGGCCATAGGCGATGTTCTCGGCGACCGTTTGGCTGAAGAGGAACGGTTCTTGCAGGACGATGCCGATCTGGTGGCGCAGGCTCTTGAGTTGCAGGTCGCGCACGTCCAGGTCATCTATCAAAACCCGGCCGCTCGTTGCGTCATAGAAGCGAGGGATTAGGTTGGTGATCGTCGTCTTGCCCGAGCCTGTGGGGCCAATCAGGGCAATGCGCTCGCCAGGTCGGGCGTGGAAGTCAACGTCGTTGAGTACGTGCAACCCGTCGCGGTAGCCAAACGAAACGTGCTCAAATTTCACGTCACCCCGCATCCGCTCCAGCGGCCGCGCATTGGGGCTGTCAACGACCTCGGGCGGCATGTCAACGATCTCCAGAACGCGCGAGGCGCTGGCCCCGGCCGTGGCCGCCAGATTGACCAGGAAGCCCAGGCGCTGGACGGGTGTGTTCAGCATCAGCACGTAGGAAATCATGGCGAACAGCGAGCCGACCGTGATGTTTCCCGCCAGCGTTGCCGGTCCACCAAACACCAGCAGTAGAAAGATGCTCAACGAGATTAGGAAGGTCATAAAGGGCCAGTTATTGCCCCACTTCTTAATCACGCCTTCGCGACGGTAGAACCACTCATTGTTCTCGCGGTCGAACTTGTCCAGTTCGTGCGTCTCACGGGCGAACGCCTTCACAACGCGAATTCCGGTCAGGCTCTCTTGCATGACGGTCGAGAGAACACCCATCTGTTCCTGAATACGCTTGAACATTGGCTCAATGGTGATGCCAAAGCGCAGCGTCGTGATAAGCAAGATGGGCAGCGGGATGAGCGCCAGCAGCGCCAGCCGCGGCGATTCAAGCATCATGGCGACGACAACGCCGATCAGCAGCAGTAGCGTGGTAATCAAATCCATGAGACCGATGCCGACAAAGCGCTCGGACTCCGCGATGTCACTGGTTGCCCGGCTCATCAGGTCGCCGGTATGGCTATGGTCGTGGAAGGCAAACGGCTGATACTGCACAGCGTTGTAGAACTGATTGCGCAGATCATAGGCGACGCGATGGGTCAACCACTCCCCGTAGAAGCGTTGGACAAAGCCCAACCCGCCACGGACGACGGCAATGCCGAGGATAATCGCTCCGGCGGCAAACAGGTCGCTGGAATGGCCTTGCGCCAGACCGTAGTCGATGGCCCAGGCGATGACCTGCGGCACAAGCAGATTGAGTCCTGTTCCCAAGAGCACCGCGAGATAGGCGACTGACGCATAGCGTCCATAGGGGCGCAAATAGCCTAGCAGCCGCCAGGTCGCGCCGCGAACCGGGACAGCCGCGCTTGCCTGTTCTTCGGTCACGTAATCACCCCCTAATTGGAATGTACCATTGGGACCGGTCGGGGAGTTGCCAGGCGCAAAGACCGGTTAGAGGCCAACAGCACTGCAAAAGCGATTATAGCACACAATCGACACGACATTAGGCATTTATCTAACGAGTTACCTAGCGCTTAGCGCGCCGGGGTTCATTTGCGGCCCCCTGCTAATCTGCTACAATTACATTGCTTTGTGACGATTTACACAACTGGAGGCAAGCGCGCATGTTGCTGAAACGACTTCTTCTGGCGGTTATTGCCTTTGGCATCGGCTTTGGCCTGACCGTCCTGATCACCATGCTCATCGGGACGACGCCGGCGGAGTACGGTCCCATCTACATGTTCTTCACAACGCTGACCCTTGGCCTGGCCATCGGTATCTGGCTCGACAAGTTCATGGGCACGAATATCCTGCCGAAGTAGGTGCTGCCTCCACCCTGCGCGTTCCGTCTTCGAGCCTCTTCACCTGTCAGGTAGAGGCTCTTTTTGTTCCTCACTATCCCACTCGTAGGAAGGTTAATATGACCGCAGCGATCATCGATGGCAAAGCCATTGCCGAAAAGGTGCGCGAGGAAGTGCGCCAGAATGTCGCCCGCATGCAGGAAGAGTACGGCTACCGGCCCGGGCTGGCTACCGTCCTCGTCGGCGACAACGCAGCCTCGGCAACGTACGTTCGCAGCAAGCGCAAGATGTGCGAGGAGTTGGGTATTCGCTCGATCGGCCATGAGCTGCCGGCCGATGCGTCGCAGCAGCAGGTAGAGCGCCTTGTGGCTGAGCTGAGCGCCGATCCGACCGTCAACGGCATCCTCGTCCAACTTCCCTTGCCGAGACACCTGGACGAAGAGGCCGTTTTGAATACCGTCCACATCGAGAAAGATGTTGACGGCTTCCACCCGGTTAACATCGGTCGCCTGGCCATGAAGGGCCGTGATCCGCTTTTCATTCCGTGCACGCCCTATGGCTGCATCGTTCTGCTTGAGGAGAGCGGCATTCAGATCAAAGGGGCGGACGCGGTTGTCGTGGGCCGGTCCAACATCGTCGGGCTGCCCGTTGCCATGTTGTTGCAGAAGCGCGACGCGACGGTCACTATTTGCCACAGTCGCACCCGCGATCTACCGGGCCACATCCGCCAGGCCGACATCGTCATTGCGGCCATCGGCCAAACCGAGATGATCACCGGCGACATGCTCAAGCCGGGCGCGGCCGTCATCGATGTGGGCATCAACCAAAAGCCCGATCCGTCGGCCAAGCGTGGTTACCGGCTGGTCGGGGACGTAGAGTTCGAGTCGGCCAGCGAAGTTGCCGGGGCGATTACGCCCGTGCCCGGCGGCGTGGGCCCTATGACAATTGCCATGCTCATGAAGAACACCCTGCGCGCGGCCGAGATCGCCCTGGCCAAGCAGCGGAACTGAAAAAGAAACTCCCGATCGCGCCGGCCGCACGGACTTTCACGAGTTCATCTGTGTTACCGGCGCGATCTGTGGGTCCTCTTCTCAGGAGAACGAGTTTGAGCGACGATGGGGCGGCCGATTTCTGGCGCGGGAGGCGGGTCTTCATCACCGGCTGCACCGGCTTCCTCGGTTCGTGGCTAACGGCCGCGCTTCTCGAACGGGGCGCGGTGGTCATTGGCCTGGTGCGTACACGGGAACCCGAATCCGAACTGGTGCGCTCCGGCCTCATCCAGCATATCGAACAGGTTCCCGGCGAACTGCTCGATTACGACTTGCTGCGGCGCACGCTGGTCGATTGTGAAGTGGACACCGTTTTCCACCTGGCCGGACAGACGATCGTCGGTGTGGCCAACCGCGAACCCGTTGAGACATTTGAAACCAACATCCGGGGCACATGGCTGCTACTGGAGGCGCTCCGGCAAACGCCGACGGTGCGCGGTGTGGTCGTCGCCAGCAGCGAGAAGGCTTACGGCGAGCAACTCAATCTGCCCTATCGGGAGGAGTACCCGCTGCAGGGGCGCCACCCGTACGAGGTATCCAAAAGCTGCGCCGACCTGATCGCCCAGTCGTTTGCCCATACGTTTGGCCTGGCGGTCGCCGTCACCCGCTGCTCCAACCTCTACGGCGGCGGCGACCTCAACTGGAACCGCCTCATCCCCGGCACTATTCGCAGCCTGCTCCGCGGCGAGCGGCCGGTCATCCGCTCCGACGGCTCCTTCAGACGAGATTACCTGTACGTCGCCGACGCGGTACAGGGCTACCTGATGCTGGCGGAGAGGCTGACCGAGCCGGAAGTGCGCGGCCAGCCGTTCAACCTGGGTTCCGGCAGTCCGGTTTCGGCGCTGGAGGTTGTGCAGACCGTCGTTGCCATTTCTGGCCACCCGGAATGGGAGCCCATTATCCTGAACGAGGTCAAGCACGAGATACAGGACGAATACCTCAGCCCGCACAAGGCGATGCATGCCGTCGGCTGGCGGCCACGCTATAGTCTGGCCGCCGGGTTGCAGGAAGCGATGGCCTGGTATCGGGCCTATCTACGCCAATGACCCGATCTCGACTGCTTGTCACCGGTGGGACCGGATTTGTAGCCCGTGCCCTTGTGCCGCGCTTATTGGAGCGCGCCGATGTGACCTTGCTGCTGCTCGAAGAGTTTGGCGGCAGCCTTCCTTTACCCGGGCCACTGCGGCCGCTGCGGGCGCGCCTCAACACCGTATACGCCGACCTGCGCAATTACCAACTCACCGCGCGGGCCGTGCGCGACGCGCGCCCCGAGCGGGTGATCCATCTGGCCGCCGTCGGCGTCACCGACCCCTTCCTCAATGTCAACGTTGCCCTGAGCCACAACGTGACCGGCACGCTAAACTTGCTGCGGGCGTGCTTCGAAGCCTATGGTGACGTGCAACAGGTCATCCTCGCCCGGACACCCGGCGAGCGCACAGCGATGAACGTCTACGCCGCCAGCAAAGCTGCAGCCTGGGCCTTCGGGGCCATGTACGCGCGCACGGCCGGCTGGCCCATAAACGGCGCGATGATCTTCCAGGCCTATGGGCCCGGGCAGCCAGACCACTTGTTGGTTCCGGCGGCGCTGCGCGCGGCCCGCGCGGGCCAGGACTTTCCGATGACCGGCGGCCGGCAAGCCAAGGACTGGATTCATATCGACGATGTGGCCGACGGGCTGCTAGCCCTTCTGGATGCGGACGCACCGCCCGGGGCAACGGTCGAACTGGGAACGGGTGTGGCCACGCCGGTGGCGGAGGTGGTGCAGCAGCTCTACGCGCTTGTCGGACGAGGCGGCCGGCCGCTGCCCGGCGCGCTGCCGGGCCGGCCAGGAGAAGAGCCTGTGCAAGTGGCCGACGTTGCGGCTGCCGCCGGCCTCATCAACTGGCGCGCGCGCATCCCGCTGGCCACCGGTCTGGCCCGGTTACTGAATGAATCTGGGCTGGAGCCGGGTCAATAATCATGGAATCCCGCACTGCCCCTGCTTGCCGCGCGACGCTACTGGCGGAGGCTTTACGCGTTGGCAAAATCGGCCGTTTCGGTCTAGAATCGCCCGTTGGCAGATGAGCGTCCGGCCGTAAACGCCTTTCCCCGGCTCACACCTGTCGGATATTACCATGCGCTGGCCCCACTATGAGCACATTTTCTTTGACTGCGACTCCACGCTGACCGCTGTGGAGGGCATTGACGTGCTGGCCGAGTCCGCCGGTAAACGCCAGCGCGTGGAGATGCTGACGCAGGCGGCGATGGAAGGCGACCGCGATCTGGAAGAAATCTATGCGCTGCGGCTGCGCGCCGTCCGGCCGACCCAGCAACAGGTCCTCGATATCCGCCGCAGTTACAAGCGCCACATTGTCGAGGATGCGGCGCGTGTCGTCACCGCATTGCAGGGCCTTGGTCACAAAGTCTATATCATCAGCGGGGGGCTGGCCGAGCCGGTTGAGGAGTTTGGCGTCCACCTTGGCATCCCGCGCGAGCGCATTCGGGCTGTTGGGATCACCTACAATGAGCTATCGGGCCGCTGGTGGGAAAACAGCGCGGCGGACGAGAAGCGCTACCTCGCCCATGAGAGGGGCGGGCTGACGATCAGTAATGGCAAAGCCCAGATCGTCGCCGAGCTGCTGGGCGAACAACGCGGCCGCTCGCTGCTGATCGGCGACGGCTATAGCGACCTGCTGGCGGCGCGCGCCGTCGATCTTTTTATCGGCTACGGGGGCGTTGCCCGGCGGCCCAAGGTCGAGGCCAGCGCGCCCGTTTATATTCACTGCCGCAGCCTGGCCCCTCTGCTGCCGCTGGCCGGTGGGCGCGCCGCGCTGCGCCTGTTGCGCACCTGGCCCATGCAATACCAAACGCTCAGCACCAAAGCCTTATACCTAATCCGCACAGGAGTTGTGACATTCAACGATGAACACTTACAATCCCGATTCCGGGCAGCCTTCCTCGACCCGGAGCAGCCACCACATCAAGCTCTTTATTCCGGGTCCGACGGAAGTGCGACCGGAAATCCTTGACGCGCAGAGTCTTTGGATGATCGGCCACCGGATGCCGGAATGCGCCGATCTGATTGGGGCGATCAAACCCAAGCTGGCCCAGGTTTTCTTCACCAACCAGACGGTTCTCATCACCGCCTCGTCGGGGACCGGCCTCTGGGAAGCGGCCGTCCGCAACTGCGTTGGCAAGAAGGTGCTGACCTGCGTCAACGGCGCGTTTGCGGAGCGTTTCAGCGACGTGGCCGGCATGAACGGCAAGGACATGGAAGTTCTCAGCGTGCCCTGGGGCCAGCCTATCCTGCCGGAGCCAGTCGTCGCGCGACTGGCCACGGGCGAGTTTGACGCTGTGACCCTGGTTCATAACGAAACCAGCACCGGCGCCACCAGCCCCATCCGCGAAATCGCTCAGGCCATTCGCGCGCTGCCCAACGGCAACGACATTATGATTCTGGTTGACTCGGTCAGCGGCTTGGCCGGGGCGCGCATCGAGATGGATGCGTGGGACCTCGATGTGGTCCTGGCCTCCAGCCAGAAGGCATTTGCCCTGCCACCGGGGCTGGCCTTCTGCGCCGTCTCCGACCGCGCGATGGCCAAGGCCAAGACCGTGCCGGCGCGCGGCTATTACTTCGACTTCATTAGCCTGGCCAAGTCGATGGTCAAGAATCAGACGCCGGCCACGCCCGCCGTCTCGCTGCTCTTTGCGCTCGACCGGCAACTCGACGATATGCTGGCCGAGGGAATGGAGCAGCGCTTCAGCCGCCATCTGGCCATGCGCGATCGTACGCTCGATTGGGCGCGGGGCCAGGGCTTCGAGATATTCTCCGCGCCGGGCTATGAGTCACCAACCGTGACCTGCGTCACCAACAACCGTGAGATCGACATCTCGGCCCTGAACAAGTTCCTGCGCGCGCGCGGCATGATCATCTCGAATGGCTATGGCGATTTGAAGGGCAAGACGTTCCGTATCGCCCACATGGGTGACACCCAGCCGGCCGACCTGGACACGCTCTTCGCGGCCATGAACGAGTTCCTTACGGCCTCGTCATAAAGGATAACGCATGTACCGCATACTCGTCTCCGACAAACTGGGCGCGGCGGCGCTCGATCGCCTGAAAGAACACGCCGATGTTACCGTCGACGTGAAGACCGGACTGTCGCCCGAACAACTCATTGACACCATCCCCGACTACGATGCGCTTATCGTCCGCAGCGGGACGCAGGTGACGGCCGACGTGCTGGCCGCCGGCAAGAAACTGCGCGTTGTTGGCCGGGCCGGCGTTGGCGTCGACAACATCGACGTGAAGGCGGCCACGCTGCATGGCGTCGTGGTCATGAACACGCCGGGGGCCAACAGCATCGCCACGGCCGAACTGACGCTGGCCCTCATGCTGGCCGTCAGCCGCAACATACCCCAGGCCCACGCTTCGCTGTTGGCCGGCGAATGGCGGCGCAGCGACTTCGTGGGCAGCCAGCTCTATCGCAAAGTGCTGGGGGTGGTGGGCTTTGGCCGCGTTGGCAAGCTCGTCGCTGAGCGCGCCCAGGCGTTCGGCATGGAGATTCTCGCCTATGACCCTGCGGCCCTGGAAGAAACGGCCCGCGACCAGGGTGTACTGCTAGTCGAACTGGATGAGCTTTTCGCCCAGTCTGACTATATCACCCTCCATGCCGCCTACAATCCCTCGACCGCGCGACTCATTAACGCCGATACCATCGCTCAAATGAAGGACGGCGTGATCCTGATTAACGCCGCGCGCGGCAAACTGATTGACGAATTGGCGGTAGCTGACGCGCTAAGAAGCGGCAAGATCAAGGCCGCCGCCGTGGACGTCTACTCCAGCGAGCCGCCGCCGGCCGACCACCCGCTGCTCGGCTTACCCAACGTTGTCCACGTGCCTCACCTGGGGGCCAGCACCCGCGAGGCGGAGCGCGACGTAGGCATCCAGATTGCGGGGCAGGTTGTCGCCGCGCTGCGCGGAACGGATTTTAGCTATGCCGTCAATATGCCGTTCGAACTGACAGGCGGCTTCGCCGCGGCGCGCCCCTACCTCGAACTGGCCGAGACGCTGGGACGGCTGCACACAGGTCTGGCTGACAAGCCCGTGCGCCGGCTTGAGATCGAGGTAAAGGGCGACGTGGTCGGCGGGCTGGTCCGAGCCATTGGCGCGGCGCTGCTGAAGGGCGTGCTGGAGCCAACCAGCGACATCGCGGTCAATTACATCAACGCTCCCGTTCTCGCCCACGAACGCAACATCACCACGTCGCAGACCATCGGCATCAACAGCCTCGATTATCCTAACGTAATCGCCTGCCGAGCCGTTTGGGATGGCGGTGAGCGCCTGCTGGCCGGCGTGCTGTTCGGCGGCAGCGAGCCGCGTATCGTTCAGGTCGACGGTCACCGGTTGGAAGCGCGGCCGGAAGGGGTTGTCCTGGTCATGCGCAATCAGGACGTGCCGGGCGTGATCGGGCAAATCGGCACCATCCTGGGTGCCTACGGGGTTAACATCGGGGAGTGGCGGCTCGGCCGCAACAAGCCGGGTGACGAGGCGCTGTCGTTCATCAACCTCGACAGCGAACCGACGGCCGCTGTCCTGGACGCCCTGCGCGAAGTCAAGGCAATCACCCAGGTGAAGGTCGTCAGGCTTTAGGAAGAAGAAGCCACAGATTGCACGGACTTCAGGATTATTGAAAGTCGTGTCATCTGTGGCTTCTCATCTTATCGCTTGGGGTAGATGCGGACGCGGCGCTGCTTGCCTTCGCCCGCGCTCTCGGTATAAACGTCGCCGGCATCGCGCAGCGTCATGTGAATAATGCGCCGCTCATAGGCCGACATCGGCTCCAGCCCGATCGGCTCGCCGCGCTGCCGCACTTTGTCGGCCATGCGTTCAGCCAGCCGGGTCAACGCCTGAACGCGCCGCTGGCGGTAGCCCTCCACATCGACGACGAAGTTAGCCCGGCGGTGCAGCTTATGCGCCACCATCAGGCGACCTAGGAATTGCAGCGCGTCCAGGGTCTCCCCGCGCGGCCCGATGAGCATCGCGAGGTCTTCGCCGTTGATCTCGATGGTGTTCACCTGTTGCCCGGTCAGATCGTCCGGCTCGGACAGATAGCCGGTCACGCCCGCCGGAACGCGCATCTTGTCCAGCAACTCCGACAGGACAGCGATCGCCGTCTCGCGCTCGGCATCCAGTTCATCGGCCGAAGCCGGTGCCTGCTCCTCGTCATCGCCCAGAGTATCGCTCATAGCGGGCGGCGGAGGTGGCGGCGGCGCAACTGCCGGCTGCGGGCGAGAAGCAGGAGGACGCTCAGGCTTCGGTGCAGGTGGCGGCTCGGGCCGGCGCGGCGCAACGGGCGGCGCGACCGGGATCGGCGTCAGGCGCACGACCGCTTCGCGGCTGCCAATACCCAGCAGACCGCGGCTGCCTTCATCTATGACCGTCACCGTGACCTGCTCTCGATTCATACCCAAACGGCGCAACCCGGCATCAATTGCCGCGTCCACGGTCGCGCCGCGCGTTTCAATTTCGTGACTCGTGCTTGGTGACATAGTGGCCTACCGTTTCGCGGAACGCTTCTTCTTCTTGGCCGTTGACGCGCTGCCCGCGGGCTTGACACTGCTCTTGCCGGCTCCCGTGCCATTGGCCGAATTGGTCTTGGCGCTGGTCTTGCCCGTTGCGGTCTCCTCACCTTCGATGACGTAGGTCGCCTTCGAAAGTCCCTTGGCCGCGCGCTCCGCCCGCTCGCGATCCATGATCCGCCGCATGTAAAGGCCCTGAACAATGCCGATGATGTTCGCCAGGATGAAATAAATCGACAAACCGGCCGGGAACTGGAGCGAGAAGAACCCGAACATCAGGGGCATGGTGTACTGCATCGACTGCGTCATGCCGGCCATCGGGTTATCCTGCGCGTTCTGGTTCGGCGGCGGCGTAGGCGTCAGCAGCTTTTGCTGGATGAACATGCTGCCGAACACGATAATCGGCAAGACGAAAAACGGGTCGGGCTGGCTCAGGTTGAGCCAGAAGAATGAATTCTCGACCGGAATCAGGCCGGTCAGATTGACCGCCGGATAGACCCGCGGCACCAACTCGAACAGCGCCTGGGGGGTAGTGCTCAGAACGATGGTAATCGCCTGGTAGAGACCGATGAGGATAGGAAACTGCAGCAAGGTCGGCAGGCAACCGGAGAGCGTGTCGGCCGGATTATAGCCGATCTTGCGAAACTCCTCCTGCATCTTCTGCGGGTTGTCCTTGTACTTCTTCTGGATCGCCTGGATCTGGGGCTGAATCTCCTGCGTCCGCATCATCGACCGCTGCTGCTTCATGTTGAGCGGCAGCGTGATCACGCGGATGAGGATCGTCAGGGAGGCGATCGCCAAGAGGAAGTTCTGCCCCAGCAAGCTGTAGAACAGCAGCAGGGCATTGATCATGGGGTTGACGATCAGGGTATCCCACATGGTTGGTTACTCGCGCGATCAGTTTGCCGTCTGGGGCAAGGCGTAGCGCCACAGTTCTTGCCCGGTAGCCGGGTCAAACCCAATCAAGAGTGCGTCGGTATTCTGCTGTCCCACGACAAGCGCGTCGCCGACAACTACCGGCGTGGCGTAGAGTGGCGCGGCCGTCGGCATCGACCAGCGCTGCTGGCCGGTGGCGGCGTCATAAGCCGTCAGCGCGCCGGAAGATGTTTCCGCGCCGGTTACCTCCGACGCTACGTAGAGCGTGCCATCCAGGATGACCGGGCTTGTCTGCACCGCCGCCTCGGTCGCCTTGGTCCACTTCTGCGTCCCTGTCTGGGCGTCCACGGCGTAAAGGTTGCCCTGGATGTCGCCGAAGTAGAGCGTATCGCCGTCAAGGGCCGGCGCGCCCCACACCCAATCCGGCGCGCCGTCGGCCGGGGCTTTCCACTGCTCCTCGCCGGAGGCTATGTCCAGGGCGTGGACGTAGCCATCGTAGCTGGACACGTAGAGCAGGCCATCGCCGATCACGGGACGGCTGGGCAACGCCCCGCCCAGCTTCGTGCTCCACAGCGCCTCGCCAGTCGCCGCGTCCAGGGCATAGACTGACCAGTCCATCGAGGCGACGTAGAGCGTGCCGTCGCTGAGCGTCGGCTGGCCCCAGATAGCGTGGTCTGTCTCGAAGTCCCACAAGAGGCTGCCGTCGGTCGCGTTGAGAGCCAGCACATGGTTGTCGGCTGTGCCAACAAACACCCGGTCGCCGGCCTGTAGCGGCGGCGCGACGATCTTGTCGCTGGCGTCGGTGTTGGCCCACAATTCGGAAACGCTATTGCCATCTTGTTGCAGGCCATGAATGGTAATTGTGACTCGCGGCGAGAAGAAACCGCCGGCGCGACCGTAGTCGCCGACAACAACCCGGCCGTTGTCGGCCGCCGGCGCGGCAAAGTAGTTCACGGCGCTGTTCTCGGCCGGGTACAGCCAGGACTGGGTCTGCGTCGCGGGATCAAAGGCCAGGACGCGCGGGCCAAAAGCAAGATAGACCTTCTGACCATCGGTGGAAAGTCCGGCCCAGTTGGTATTGGTGGTGCGGCTGCCGCACGCCGTCAGCAAGATGAGCATGGCGGCCAGCAGGAGCAAGAGCGCGGGCCGCGCCAGCGGCCGTCTCAGTTGATGCAATGAACACCTCCGTCAAGGTACCGGATCATAGCCGCCGGGATGAAACGGATGGCAGCGGCCGAGGCGCTTGAGCGCCAGCCAGCCGCCTTTGACAAACCCGTACTTCTCAATCGCCTGATAACCATACACAGAGCAGGAGGGCGTAAACCGGCAACTCGGCGGAAGCACTCGAGAGAGTGTCAACTGGTACAAACGGATGAGGAGCAGGGCGATCTGTTTCACAGCGGCGCACTCCCCGGTGAATGACCCCGGTCAGGATCGGCCCGCAGTCCGGCGCGCGTCAATAGCTGGAGCACTGCTTGCTCCAACTCGGCGTGTTCGACCGACACTATAGACTGGCGGGCCACGAACAAGCAATCACGGCCCGGTTCGATCTGGTCAAGATGGCGACGCACGATCTCACGTAACCTCCGCTTCGCCCGATTGCGCGCTGTGGCTTTTCCCACGTGGCGCCCGGCGGCGAAGGCGAACCGAGTGACAGACGACGATCCCTGGGGTTGTGGATTAACGAACAGGACGATCAACGGGTGCGGCCAGCGGCGCCCTTCCTGCCTGACGCGGACAACGTCACTCGAGCGGCGCAGGCGAAAGGGCGGCGGCAGCATGGACAGCCACGAGCGCGCTCAGACCGGCTCAGCCGCCGCTGCGCTTCACCGAGCGATAAGCGGTCGCCGACGAGCCGTTCCAGTTCACCCGCTTGCCGTGGTTGTTCATCGAAACGCTCAGCACGCGCCGACCGCGCGCGCGGCGGCGCTTCAGCACATCCCGGCCACCCTTGGTCGACATGCGCTCGCGAAAGCCGTGGACGCGCATCCGGCGGCGGATCTTCGGCTGGTAGGTACGTTTGGTCATTTCATTCTCTCCAAAAAAACAGGGCCTTTCGCCCTGTCCGGTCTAGCTAGCTGATTGAAATCGGCTTTGGCCGCCCCGCGGGCAAACCCGTAACGCAATACTTCATTATAGCGCAAGCGCAGAGATACGCAAGCAGTCCGAACCTGCCAAAGGCAAAGAATGGCACACTGATGACGCCGATTTTACCGCTGGACGCTGGGGGAAAGGCGGTTCGCGGCGGCGCAAATCGGCGGCATCAGCGCGCCACGCTTCCTACTCATCCAGGCGCGTGATGGCCGCCCCCAGCCCCCTGAGCTTGTCGACAATACCCTCGTAGCCGCGGTCGATCTGCTGGATGTTGTGGATGGTGCTGGTGCCGCGGCCGCACAGCGCCGCCAACACCATCGCCATGCCGGCCCGAATGTCGGGGCTGGGCACACCCGCCGGGTTGGCGTAGAGCCGCGACGGTCCCTGCACCAGCACGCGGTGCGGGTCGCACAACACCACCCGCGCGCCCATGAACGTCAGGTGGTCGACGAAGAAGAAGCGGCTTTCATACATCCAATCGTGGAGCAGGATCGAGCCCGTCGCCTGTGTGCCAATGACCACCGCAATGCTCATCAGGTCGGGCGGAAAGCCCGGCCAGGGCATAGGCTTGATCTCCGGAATACGCCCGCCAAGCCCCTGTTGAATGGTCAATTCCTGGTCGGCGGGCACGATGATGTCGTCGCCGTCGTCCTCCCAGCGCACGCCCAGCCGCCCGTAGACCAGGCGTATCATACCCAGGTTGTGGGGCTGCGCGTCGCGGATGCGAATTTCGCCGCGCGTGACGGCCGCCGCGCCGATGAAGCTGCCCACTTCCATGAAATCGGAGCCGATGCGAAACTCCGTGCCTCGCAGCCGCTCGACGCCCTGAATTGTCAGCCGGTTGCTGCCGATACCCTCGATGCACGCCCCCATCTGGTTCAAGAAGTTGCACAGATCGCGGACGTGGGGTTCGCAGGCCGCGTTGTCGATCACTGTCTCACCGTGAGCCAGGACAGCCGCCATGACCGCGTTCTCAGTCGCCGTCACGCTGGCCTCGGCCAGCAACATGTAGCCCGCGCCGCGCAACTGCCGCGCCTCCATCTCGAAGACGCCCCGATTGTGCATTGACACCGTCGCGCCGAGGGCCGAAAGGGCCTGGACGTGGGTGTCAAGCGGACGGCCGCCAATCACGTCGCCGCCGGGGATGGGCAGCCGCACTCCGCCAGCGCGGGCCAGCATCGGCCCGGCAAACACAAAGGAGGCGCGTGTCCGCGCCGCCAGCGCCGGGTCGAGTTCGGTCTTAGTCACGGCGCGAGCGTGGACACGCCAGCTACCGCCGCCGAGCGCCGTCAGTTCGACGCCCAGATCGCGCAGGATCAGGATGGTGTTCTCCACGTCGCGGATGGCGGGGATGTTGTGCAGGATGACCGGCTCGTCGGTTAAAAGGCAGGCCGGCAACAGTTTGAGGGCCGCGTTCTTATTACCGCTGGCGGTGATCGTGCCACGGAGCGGCTCGCCGCCCTCAATGATGAACTTGCTCATGCTTCGGCTCCAGGACTCTAAGGATAAAAACCACAGCTAACGCAGATGAGCCAGTTTACCAACGGCAAATCTGTATTATCCGTGCAATCTGTGGTTGCATTTTCTTGCGGCGCAACGGTCATTGTACCAGCCGGGTGAGCGCGGGCAAACGGGGGTATAATAATCATGATGCCTACCGTCGCCCTCGACTCGTTACTGCCCGACAGCTCCCGCCTGTATTATGCCGACCACCAGCCCAACGCGCGCGGCCCGGCACTGCTTCTGCTCCACGGAGCGGCCGGTTCGCACCTTGTTTGGCCCGGCCCCGTCCGCCGCCTGACGTCCACGCGGGTGTTGGCGCTCGACCTGCCAGGCCACGGCCGCTCCGCCCCGCCGGGCCGGCGCACTGTCGCCCACTACGCCGCAGCCGTGCGCGCCTTCGTCGCGAGCGCCGCCCTCGATCGGTTCATCGTCGTCGGACACTCATTGGGTGCGGCAATCGCCCTGGCATTGGCGCTCGAGGCGCCACCTGGCCTGTGCGGCCTCGTCCTGATCGGCGCCAGCGCTCGCCTGCGCGTCAACGATGCCTTGCTGGGCGGTTGCTTCGCCTCGTTCGACCGCGCGGCCGACCTCATCGTTGAGTACGGTTTTGCGGCCGCGCCGCCTCTACTGCGCCGCAAGACGCGCCAGGCGATTCTAGCCGCCGGACCGGTGACTACATTTGGCGATTTCCTGGCTTGTAGCCAGTTCGACGCGCGGGCGCAACTGAGAGATATCGACCTGCCCGCGCTCGTCATCGGCGGCACCGCGGATCGGCTAACGCCACCGCATCAGGCAGACGCATTGGCCGCCGGGCTGCCGCGTGCGCGCCTGGCGCGCGTCGACGGTGCGGGTCATTTCGTCATGCTGGAGCGCCCGGACGAGGTCGCCCGGTTGATTGCCGGGTTTCTGGCGGGTGAGGAACTAAACACGAATAGTTCTGCGGAGCACCGATAAGAAACTCCAACAACCCTTTCCGTGGCATTTCCGCCTAATCAGTATCCTTCCGTGATGGGTTCATTACTGCCCGTAACAGCGGGGCGATGGCCTGGGCGGCGCGGCCGCGGTGACTGATGCGGTGCTTTTCGGCCGGTGGGAGTTGGGCCATCGTCAGGCCGCGCTCCGGCAGAAAGAACACCGGGTCATAGCCAAATCCTCCGGCTCCCGCCGGCTCCAGGGCGATCAGCCCTTCACATGCGCCCTCGGCCGTACCTAATAGCTCTCCGTCGGCGGCCGCGACCGCGACCACGCAACGAAAGCGGGCCGTGCGCCGCTCCGGTTCAATTCCGCGCAGGTTCTCCAACAGCAGGCGGTAGCGCTCGGCCGAGGTTAGGCCCGGGCCGCCATAACGCGCCGTATAGACCCCCGGCGCACCGTCCAGAGCATCCACTTCCAGTCCGGAGTCGTCGGCCAGCGTCAGCAGTTGTGTCTGTTGGGCATAGGCGCGGGCCTTCAGGATGGCGTTTTCGCGAAAGGTCACGCCCGTTTCATCCACGTCATGCGACACACCCGCTTCGTCAAGCGTCAACCAGCCGATAGTCATGTCGCTGAAAATGTCGGCGTACTCGGCGACCTTACCTTTGTTGTGTGTGGCGACCAGTAGCCGCCGCGCATTGTTAGTCACTGCTGATATCCTCACGCTCAAACTGCCAGGATAGCGCCGGTTATGCTATACTCGCAGTCGCAAGCAGAACAAACCACGGATAACGATCGCTGGCCGGATGTATCATCCGTGATTATCCCCCTGGAGCAAGCGACATGAAAATGTCTCGTCTAAAGTTCAACTTCGGCTTTCTTTTGGAAGCCGACTTCGGGACGAGCCGCCGGATCGAACTTGACTACCCAACGATCAGGCTGAGCGACGATCTGACGCTGACCCCGTTGAAGGGCGCTATCACCGCCACACGCACCACGGAAGGCATCTATATTCAGGGCAACCTGGAAAGCGCGGCGACGGGCGAGTGCATGCGCTGCCTGGAAGAGACAGACGTCCCGCTGGAGTTCTCGCTGGATGAGTTGTTCTTCTACCCGCCGGAGACTGCGCCCGAGGGCGAGAATCGCGTCGGCGAAGACGGCATGATCGATCTCGGCCCGCTTGTGCGTGAGCTGAGCCTGTTGAGCCTGCCGACCAAGGTACTATGTCGCGAAGACTGTCTCGGCCTGTGTCAGGAGTGCGGCGCGAATCTCAACAACGGCGACTGCGGTTGCACGGCGGAGGAGATCGACCCTCGTTTTGCAGCATTGCAGCGACTCCTGGACGACAAGCAAGGCAATTAGGAGTGACGAGTTCCGATTGGAACTCGTCACTCAGCACTTGTCACGTTATTTATGTTCTACGATGAAGCAAAGATAAACGTGCGCAGCGGCGACGGAGGCGATGGCATGATCGGCTTCCGGCGCGAGAAGTTCGTCCGCCAAGGCGGCCCGGACGGGGGTGACGGCGGCCGGGGCGGGGACGTGATCTTCGTTGCCTCGTCGCATCTCAACAGCCTGATCAGCTTCCAGCACCAGAAGCACTATCGCGCCGGAAACGGCGAACACGGCACCGTGCAGCGCATGACCGGCGCCGGCGGCGAAGATCTGCGTTTGCAAGTACCCACCGGGACGATCATTCGCAACGCGGCAACCGGCGACGTGCTGGCCGATATGACCGAGCCGGGGCAAGAGGTGGTCATCCTGGCCGGCGGCCGCGGCGGCCGGGGCAACATCCACTTCGCCAACAGCCGCCAGCAGGCCCCGCGCATTGCCGAACGCGGCGAACCGGGCGAAGAGTTATGGCTAACGCTGGAGCTCAAGCTGATCGCCGACGTGGGCATTGTCGGCGTGCCCAATGCGGGGAAATCGACCCTGCTTTCGGTCGTTAGCGCGGCGCGGCCGAAGATCGGCGACTATCCGTTCACCACGCTCCAGCCAAACCTGGGCGTCGCCAGCCTCGACGACTACGAAACCATCGTTCTGGCCGACATCCCCGGATTGATCCAGGGCGCGTCGGCCGGCGTGGGCCTGGGCCACGACTTCTTGCGCCACATCGAGCGCACGCGCGTCCTCATCCACTTGCTCGATGGCATATCAGCCGATCCGTTGCGCGACTTCGCCATGATTAACGAGGAGCTAGCCCTCTATAACCCGGAACTGGCGGCTAAACCCCAATTGGTTGTCCTGAACAAAATCGACTTGCCGGATGTCCAATCGCTAGAACCGCTGATTCGCGAAGAAATCAGCCGGGCGGGCTATCCGTTTATGACTATTTCGGCCGTCACCGGCGCGGGTGTCCGCTCCATGCTCTATGAGGTCAAGCGGATGCTGGAGGCCGCTCCGCCGCAGCCGCTGTCCGCGACGGAGGAGATGGTTGTCATTCGGCCGCGGGTGGAGACGCGCGACTTTACGGTCAAGCGCCAGGGCTCAAACCGCGACGGCAGCGCCGTGTGGCGCGTTTCGGGCCGCGAGATCGAGCGCATTACCTCGATGACCTTCTTTGAGTTCGACGACGCGCTCATGCGTTTCCAGAGCGTGCTGGAGAAGTCGGGCATTACCGCTGCCTTGACCGAAGCGGGCGTCAAGGTCGGCGACACGGTTTTCATCGGCGACACCGAGCTTGAGTGGGGTGAGTAGCCCCGACGACCCGCCGCCATGCCCGCCCCACCCGCTCCGCTGCTGGTTGATCTCTTGCGCGAAGCGCTGGCGCGCGGCGAACCCGTGTCGCTGGTTGTCGCCAGCGACAGCATGCGGCCGCTGTTGCGGCGGGGCGACCGGGTGATCATTGCACCAGTCGTGGCTGCTGACCTGGAGCGGGGCGACCTCGTCACGCTCCATGACGGCTCCCCATCCGGCAGCCTGCTCACCCACCGCTACTATGGCCAGATCGCGAGTGTCCCGCCCTTGCTTGTCACCCGTGGCGACCGCGTGCTGCGCTTTGACGCGCCCGCCTCGCCGGAACGACTGATCGGCCGCGTCCTCGCTCGCCAGCGCGGCGGTCACACCCTTTCGCTGCTCGGCGGGCCGGGCGCGGCGCTCAACTCCCGGCTGGGCGCGCTGGCCTGCGACGAAGTCCGGCGGGTAACGGGACGGGCGCTCTCGGTCTCGATGGACAAAGCCGAGTACGACACCTTGGCAGCGCTGGCCGCGGCCAACGCCGGACGCTTGTCGGTGCGCGTCTACCGCCGCTGGCTGCGGTGGCGGGCGGCGGGCCTGGCGCGCGGCGCGCGCGGCGTACCGGACGATGCAGCCCGCAGCCTGGAGTTGAAAGAGGCCCATGTCTGACGATCCCCTTCTGCTCGTGCGCGCGGCCGTCCTCAGCGCTGACCTGGAGGAAGCGACGTTTCAGGGCGGGCGGCGGGGCGCGGCCTTGCCCTGGCAGCGCGTCACCATTCGGCCGGTGTTGCTTCGAGGGGAGCGCTATCTGCAATTCGCCACCTTTGACGGCGTTCAGGAGCGCAGTCAGAACTACCAGGCCGCGGAGGCGGCGGCGCGGCTCGACGAACTACTGGCGGCCCCGGTCAAGAGCATCCGCGCCCTAACGCCCAGCGAGACGCTGCGCGTCCAGTTCAGCAAGAAGGGCCGGCCTATCCTGCACCGCGATCGGCGCGAAAGCCGCCCATCTATCCCACTTGACCTGGCCCACGACCGGGCCAAGCCGCTGCTGCTGGCCGCCGACGCGCCTTTTCTGGCGACCATCGGCGTGACGACCGCCGACGGCCGCGTGCGCGCGGATCAGCAGCGCAAGTTCCGCCAGATCAACGAGTTCCTGCGCCTTATCGAAGAGACGGGCGAGGTTGAGCGGTTGGAAGCCCGACCGCTGCGCGTCATCGATCTGGGTTGCGGCAGCGCGGCCCTGACTTTTGCCACCTACCACTACCTGAGCGATGTCAAGGGTATTCCGACGGAGATGACCGGCGTGGATACCAAGGTTCACCTGATGGCCCGGCACCGCGAGACGGCCGAGCGCCTGGGCTGGATGGGCATGAGCTTCGCCGCGGCGCGTATCGCTGGCTTCACGCCTGACGCGCCGCCGCACATCGTTCTGGCCCTTCACGCTTGCGACACCGCCACGGACGAGGCGCTGGCCCAGGCCATCCGCTGGCGCAGCCGGCTTGTTTTCAGCGCCCCCTGCTGCCACCACCACCTGCAGGCGCAACTGGCCGATGCGCCCACCCCCGAGCCGTTTCGCCCGGTGCTGCGCCACGGCATCCTCCGCGAGCGGCTGGGCGATACGCTGACCGATGCCTTCCGCGCTCACATCCTGCGCCTGATGGGCTATCGGGCCGAGGTACTGGAGTTCGTCCCCATAGAACACACGCCCAAGAACCTGATGATTCGCGCGGTCTATACGACGGCCCCGCCAACCGCCGCGCAAGTGGCTGAGTATCGCGCCCTCAAAGCCTACTGGGGTGTTACGCCTTATCTAGAGACATTGTTGGGCGACGATCTGGCCCCGGTCTTGCAGGAATAGTTCACCACGGACCGGACCGGCACGAATGGAGTCGGCGGGTACAATTCGCGCCGATCCGTGTCAAGTTTATTATAGCCGCAAGGAAACGCTGCCATGATTGCCACACTCCTACTGACCAACGGCCGCATCCACACCATGAACCCCGCCCAGCCATTCGTCACGGCCGTCGCCATTCGCGACAACCGCATTCTGGCCGCCGGGGGCGATGAGTTGAGCGAGTTGCGCGGGCCGGACACGGAATGGATCGACCTGGCAGGCCGGGGCGTGACGCCTGGCCTGGTTGATGCCCACGTCCACTTCCACGGGTTCGCCCTGCATCTACAGAACGTCGATCTCGACGGGCTGCCGGCGCGCGAAGACATCCTCGAGCGGATACGCTCTTTCGCCGAGCACCGGCGTGGCGCAACCGGCTGGCTGAGCGGCCGAGGGTGGCGGGTGGCGGCGTGGCCCAACCACGCCTTTCCGACCGCTGCGGAACTGGACGCTGTCGTGCCCGACCGGCCAGCCGTGCTGTCCGACAAGAGCGGCCACGCCGCGTGGGCCAACACGGCGGCGCTGCGCCAGGCCGGCATTACGGCCGCCACGGCTGATCCGCCGGGCGGTCAGATACAGCGCGGGCCTGGCGGCGAGCCTACGGGCATCTTCTTCGAGGAGGCGATCGACCTCGTTACGGCCCACATCCCGCGCTCGACAACGGCCGAACTGGCCGATGCCATGCGGGCCGCGCAGGCATACTGCTGGTCGGTCGGTCTGACCGGACTCCACGACTTCGATGGTCGCGACTGCTTTCGCGCGCTCCAGGTCTTGCGCGAGGGCGGCGAACTGGGCCTGCGCGTCGTCAAGAACGTACCCGTCTATCGGCTGGAGCACGCCCTGGGCGTCGGTCTGCGATCCGGCTTCGGCGACGAGTGGCTGCGCATCGGCGGCGTAAAAATCTTCGCCGATGGCGCGCTGGGCTCCAAAACAGCGGCGATGATCGCACCCTATGAGGGGGAGCCGGAGAATTTCGGCATCGTTGTCACGGACAAGGAAGACATGCTCGAACGGGCGCGAGAAGCCAGCGCTGGCGGTCTGAGCGTGACCGTCCACGCCATTGGCGACCGGGCCAACCACGACGTGCTGGACGTGTACGAACTACTGCGCCGGGAAGAAGCAGCGCGCGGCCGGGCCAGGCTGCGCCACCGAATCGAGCACGTCCAGGTGCTGCACCCCGACGACCTTAACCGGCTGGCTAAACTGGATGTCATTGCGTCAATGCAACCCATCCACGCGATATCCGACATGGATATGGCTGATCGCTTTTGGGGCGAGCGAGCGCGGCTCAGCTACGCCTGGCGCGCCGTGTGGGACAGCGGCGCGCGGGTGGTTTTTGGCTCCGACGCGCCGGTGGAGCGCATCGACCCCTTGCCGGGCATCCATGCCGCCGTGACACGCCGACGCGCCGACGGCCGCCCGGGCCCCGATGGCTGGTATCCGGAGCAACGCCTGACGTTGCAGGAGACAATTCATGCCTTCACGGCCGCCGCGGCGCTGACCAGCGGCCAGGAGGCGTGGCTAGGCACGATTGCTCCCGGCAAGCTGGCCGACCTGACGATCTACGACCGCGACCTGTTTGCCATTCCGGCCGAGGAACTACTTGAGACGAAGGTCGTCGGTACAGTCGTCGATGGGATTTTTCGGTATCGGTCGCTGTAGCGCGGGCCAACCCGCTGGTGGCCCTATATCACTCCGCGCCGTGTCTCGGTCACCAAAAAATCAACCACAGCCCGCAACGCTTCCTCGCGGTTCTCGTCGCCGCCGTGCTGGCGATAGACGCGCAGTTGCCGGTCGGCGCTCGTCCCATCACGCAAAATAGTGTGGACGTAATTCACTTCCTCGCGGCTGTCCAGCTCATCGACGACGTCATCCAGCAACTCCAGCAATTCATTGGCCAGGTGCGAGAAGGGAACCGACTGCTCGATACCGAAGTCGATCAACTCGCCTTCAACCCCGTAGCGCACAGCGCGCCACTTGTTTTCGGTGATGTGGACATGACGGTACTCGCGCCAGGACATGTTCTGACGCCGCAGCTTGAGTAGCTTGGCGCAGATGGCCTGGAACAGCGCGGCGATGCAGATGCACTCATCTACCGTTGTGCAAATGTCGGTAATGCGGAATTCCAGCGTGGGAAAGACCGGGTGCGGCCGGATGTCCCACCAGATTTTGGCCCGCTTATCCAGCTTGCCAAAGGCGCCGACGCGCTCCAGCATCGTCTCGAAGCGCTTGTACTCGGCCCATGACTGAAATGAATGCGGGATACCCGTGCGCGGCAAGGACTCAAAGATCACACTTCGATAAGACTTCAGGCCCGTATTCTGCCCGCGCCAGAAGGGTGAACTGGTGGAGAGAGCCAGCAGGTGAGGGATGAAGTAGCGGGCCTGGTTCATCGTCCCGATGAGCACTTCCCGTGATTCCGGCTCCTCATTGAAGCCGACATGGACGTGCATGCCGAAAATGAGCAGCTGGCGAGCCACCCCTTGCATGTCGTCCAGCAACTCCCGATAGCGCGTCCCCTCAGTGATAACCTGGTCTTCCCACCGGGCAAACGGATGGGTCGAGGCGGCGGCAATTTGCAGCCCATTCTCTTCAGCCAGTTCGAACACGTCACGTCGCAATCGGATGATTTCCTGCTTCGCCTCTTTAACATTGCGACAGATGCGGCTGCCGACCTCCACCTGCGACTGCATTAGCTCCGGCTTCAGATCGAGCTTCTTGGCCCGAATCTGGTCCTGGGTCAGCAGTTCGCTGATGTAAGTGCGCAGGTCGCGCGTCTCGGGGTCGATGATCTGATACTCTTCCTCGATACCGAGGGTTAACGGTTGCGTCGGGACGGCCATGATATCCTCTCCTACTCGCTTGCTGGAGGAGAATTATAGCGAGGAATGTCACATTTCACAGGGGTGAAGGGCGGACCGGCAGACTGCGCTGCAGAACTGCGTGCAGGGTGACACGCGTTGCCAGCCCGCGTCCGGTTTGACGTGGACGCCGCGCGGGCGGTTAACCCGCGCGGCCATTGTCTCGTTTCCGCTCGCTACTCCGCCAGCCGGCGCAGGTATTCAACCAGCAGCCGAACACCGAAGCCCGTCGCGCCGCCCGGAGTATAGTCGCCCGCTTTGTCGCTTAGAGCCATACCGGCAATGTCCAGGTGCGCCCATGGGTAGCTGGTGAACTCGCGCAGGAAGACGGCCGAAGTGCCCACGCCGCCGTAGCGGCCGCCGGTGTTCTTCATGTCCGCCACGTCGGACTTGATGGTGCGCCGGTAATCCTCGTAGAGGGGCAAGGGCCAGAGGCGCTCATAGGTCGCGTCGGCCGCGGCCAGCAACCGGTCGCGCAGCCCGTCGTCGTTGCTGAAGATGCCCGCGGCGACGCCGCTGCCCAGGGCCACGATGCACGCCCCGGTCAGCGTCGCCAGGTCGATGACGGCCGCGGGCTGGTATGTCGCGGCATGAACGAGCGCGTCGGCCAGCACCATGCGTCCCTCGGCGTCGGTGCTGATGATCTCAATCGTCTTGCCGTTGCTCGCCGTGATGACGTCCGAAGGACGATAAGCATTGGCGTCGGGCATGTTCTCAGTGCAGGGCGTAATGCCTATGACGCGCAATGGCAGCCCCAGCCGGCCTACAACGTCCATGGCGCCCAGCACGGCCGCCGCGCCCCCCATGTCGGATTTCATGGAGCCCATGTTCTCGCCCGGCTTGAGCGTGATGCCGCCGGTGTCGAAGGTAATACCCTTGCCAACAAGAACGACGGTGGGCAGGTCGGCGCGCTCGGCGTTGTGCTCCAGGACGACGAACTGCGGCGGCTCGCCCGCGCCCTTGGCCACGGCCAGGTAAGCGCCCATGTTGCGCTGAGCCGCCCAATCGCGGTCGCCCACAGTGACGCCCAGGCCGCGCGCTGCGGCGATGGCGCGCGCCACGTCGGCCATGCGCGTGGGGGTCGCCACGTTCGGCGGCATGTTGACAAGGTCGCGGGCGATGACCACGCCGTCGGCGATAGCCCGTCCCATTTCCGCGCCGCGTGTGATGGCCGCCAGCCGCGCCGCGTCGTGCTCCACAACCACGAGCGAGGTAATCTGATTGACCGGCTCCTGCTGCTTCTGGGCATCAAAACGATAGCTCGCCAGCAGCGAGCCTTCCACAGTGGCCTGGGCCGCCGCCGCCGGGTCCAGCCCGCCGATGCCGGCGCCGTGGACGATGGTCGCCACGCGTTGGGCATTCAGGTCGCGGGCGCGCTTGATGGCCACGGCCGCCGCCCGTCGCGCGCCATCCAAATCGAACGACTCGGGCTTGCCCAGGCCGACCACCAGCAACCGCCGCGCGGGGATGGCTCCGCGCGGGTAGAGGACTGCCACCTCGCCTGTTTTGCCCTTCAGGTCGCCGCCGGCGATCAGGTCGCTAATTGCGCCGCCCAGGGCGGCATCCACCGCGCCCGTCGCCCCGCCGGGGGCTGTCACACCTTCGAAAAGGTTAACAATGACCGTGTCGGCGGCAAATTGCTGAATACTCCCCTGTTCTACCTTGACGTCCATCTGCGTCTCCTTTGCATAAAGGCCCGGTACCGAGCGCCGAAGGCCAAGTTTGGGCGCTATTCTACCCCCGCCGCGCCAATCGCCTACCTCGACACTTTCGCTTTGCACGGCTACGCGGCCGCTCCGCCTCTCGACAGTCGCCGCCGGGCCAGTTATCCTCCTAGCACATTTGGTTAATCAGCCGAAGCCGCGGATCGTTATGATCCGCGAAGGAGAAGGCCATGAAACTGCTCATAATAGGCGGCACGCGCTTTCTCGGCCGCGCCCTGGTTGACGAGGCTCGCCTGATGGGCCACACCGTGACCCTGTTTAACCGCGGACAGAGCAACCCCAATCTCTACCCGGACGTAGAGCAAATCCGCGGCGACCGGGACGGCGGGCTAGACGCGCTTAGCGGCCGGCGATGGGACGCCGTCATCGACACTTGCGGCTACTTACCGCGCATCGTCCGCGCCGCGGCCAAGTTTCTCTCATCCGCGGTTGACCATTACACATTCATCTCCACCCTGTCGGTCTATGGCGAACCACTGCCGGTCGGCGCGGATGAGATAGCGCCGGTCGGTGTGCTGGCCGATGAAAGCGTCGAAGAGATTACCGGCGAAACCTACGGTCCGCTGAAGGCGTTGTGCGAGCAGGCGGCTGACGACGCAATGCGCGGCCGTGCCCTTCACGTCCGCTCCGGATTGATCGTCGGCCCCTATGACCCGACCGACCGGTTCACCTACTGGCCGGCGCGTGTGGCTCGCGGCGGCGAAGTCCTGGCCCCCGTCGATCGTGATTACGGGGTGCAGTTCATCGATGTCCGCGACCTTGCGCGCTGGACGCTGCACGCGACCGAGACGCGCCTGACCGGGCCATACAATGCCACAGGGCCCCGCCGGCCGCTGGCGATTGGCGAACTGCTGGCAACATGCCGCGCGGTCAGTAGCAGCGACGCCAAATTCACCTGGGTCGACGAGACGTTCCTTCTGGAACATGAGGTCGCGCCGTTCACGGAGCTTCCGCTATGGGTCCCCGCGGACGCGGCGGGCTTTAACGCCTTCAACATCGACCGGGCGCTGGCCGCCGGGCTTGTCTATCGGCCGCTGGCCGAAACTGTCGGCGATACGCTGGCCTGGGTTGCCACCCGCCCCGCCGACTACACCTGGCGCAACGGGCTGACAACCGAGCGCGAGGCGGAACTCCTCCGCGACTGGCACGCCCGCGTCGGCTGACATAGACGCTAGACGGTAGGAAGCGAAATGGCGCGCTGGTAACGTTGTTCGACGCGCCAAGACATCAACTTCCTTAGCCGCGTCCACCCGGCCGAATCTGCGTCATCAGCGTGCCATTCTGCCCGCCAGAGCTACAATACGGGCACCCACTATTTCCAACAAGGAGTGTCGCATGATAGTCGGCGTACCCAAAGAGATAAAAGACAATGAGTATCGTGTCGCCGTAACACCCGCGGGTGCCCAGCAGTTGACTGAGCAAGGTCATCAAGTCCTGGTCGAGACCGGCGCTGGCGACGGCAGCCGCTTCACCGACGAGCAGTATGCCCGCGTCGGCGCGAAGATCGTGCCGACGGCGGCCGACGCCTGGGGCACGCAACTGGTCGTCAAAGTGAAGGAACCGATTGCCGTTGAGTACGACCTCATGCGCTCCGATCTGGTGCTGTTCACCTATTTGCACCTGGCCGCCGAGGAGCGCCTGACCCGGGCCATGCTCTATTCCGGGGTCACCGGCATTGCCTATGAAACGGTCGAGGCACCCGACGGGAGCCTGCCCCTGCTGACGCCGATGAGCGAGGTGGCCGGGCGAATGGCGGTGCAGGTCGGGGCGCACTACCTGGAGCGGCCGCACTTTGGTCGCGGCATGCTGCTTGGCGGCGTAGCCGGCGTTCCCGGAGCCAACGTCGTCGTCATCGGCGGCGGCGTGGTGGGCACGAACGCAGCCCACATCGCCCTGGGCATGGACGCCAATGTCACCATCTTGGACACGAACCTGGAGCGGTTGCGCTTTCTTGAACACGTACTGCACGGGCGGCTCACCACCGTGGCCTCCAATTCCTACAACATCGCCGAGGCGGTTCAAAACGCCGACCTCGTCATTGGCGGCGTGCTCATCAAGGGCGCGCGAGCGCCACGGCTCGTCACGCGCGAAATGGTCAGCACGATGCGTCAGGGCAGCGTCATCGCCGACGTCGCCGTCGATCAGGGCGGCTGCGTGGAGACTATCCACGCCACGACGCATTCCGACCCCACTTATATCGTCGACGGGGTTGTCCACTACGGCGTGGCCAACATGCCCGGGGCGGTGCCGCGCACGAGCACGCTGGCCCTGAGCAACGCGACGCTCCCCTATGTGTTACGATTGGCCCGTCTGGGCGCGGAAGGGGCAATGGCCGAAGACCCGGGGCTGGCCAAGGGCCTGAATGTCTTCGGCGGACAAGTAACCTACGAGGCAGTTGCCGAGTGCTTTGGCCTGCCCTACGTCGCCTACGAGGCCTGATTTTGAAAACCCTAGATCGCGCAAATGGCCCAGGGTTAGCATCGCTGCTTCCAGGTTATCTGCGCGATCTCTAGTTTGATTCCCGCCGTCTACCGCTGTGGACCTGCTCGCTATCACCGCCTCTTTGTCAGTCCTGAACGGGGTCGCCCAGGAGATGGGCCCGGTGCCGGGACTTGTCTCGCTGCCTGCGCCGCAGAAGGCGGCGCGCGGCCGCGAGCGCGATTTCCTCTTCGCCCATTTGGCCCTGACCGGCCCGGCCGATGAGGCCGCGCCGCTGGCCGAAGACCTGGCCGCTGGGCTGGCGCGGCGCTTTTTCGCCGCCACGGGCAGCGTTACGTCGGCCCTGCGGCGGGCAGTGATCGAGACGAACGAGCAGCTATTGCGCCACAATTTGAGTGTCAGGACGACGCGCGAAGGGGCGCTAACGTGCGCGGTGCTGCACGGTGATGAGTTGTACACCCTTCAGGTCGGCGAAGGGCTGGCCTTCCTTGGCCACAATTTCGGCGTCGAGCGCTTGCCCGCTCAGTTACCCAAGCACCTCACGCCGCTCGGCCGCACGGCAGGCATCGACATTCGCTTTGCCTATCATCGCCTGCAAAGCGGCGACATGATGCTGCTGGCCGATCCCCGCCTGGCCTATCTGACCGGCGCGACGCTGGCCCCGGTGCTGGTGGACACGGAGATCGAGAGCGGTGTGGACGCGTTGGCCGAGGCCGTGGCCGGGGACACGGCGCGCTTGCTGTTGGTAGAGTTCGCCGACGAGCTGCCGTCCACGCTGCCGGTCACGTACCAGCATAGCCGCAAGCCGCCGGTGGCGCCGCGGGCCGCAGCGGCCGCCGTTGTCGCGCCGGCGGCGACAAGCCAGGCCGCGCCTCACGCCACCCCCCGTGTGGTTGGCCCCCGGCGCGAAGCCAGTAGCCTGCCGGAACTGGCCGAATCCCCCGCTGACAGCGCGGCTGCGCTCGAGACGAACGCGCGTCGCGTGGCCTCGTCCTCGGCGCGCGGTCTGTCGCGTTTCACAGCCTGGCTGGCCGACCTGCTCGGGCGGCTGCGCGGCCAGCCCGGCGAAGTTTCGGTCAATTGGACGCTGCCTGCCCTGGCAGCCCTGGTGATACCCGTGACCGTAGCGGCCATCTTTACCAGCGTTTACCTGCAGCGGGGAACAAACACCGAGGTGGCCGCCATTAAGGATCAGATGGTCACGGAGATGCTGCGGGCCGACGAAGCTGGGGGTGATGTGGCCGTAGCCAGAGGTCACTATGAGACCACGCTGGCCCTGGCGGGCGAAGCCGAGGCGCTGCGATCCGGCGACCTCGAAGTCGCCCGCATGCGCGCTGCGGCTCGCGAGGCGCTCGACCGCATCGATGGCGTCACGCGCCTGTCAGCAATTACCTTCTACGAATACGAAGCCAGTGTGAATCTGGCGACAGTGACTCTTCGCCCCGACGAGGGCGGTATTGCCGTTCTGGACGCAGCCAATGACCGCGTATTATTCCACGCCACCGATGACGACTACCACGCGACAACGGAGGAAGGCCCGGCAATCATCGCCTATGGCGGTCAGCCGGCGGGCGCGCAGGTCGTTGGCCCTCTGGTCGATTTGATGTGGCTGCCCGGCAGCGCCGCCGACACCCGTGACAGCGTCGCTATGCTCGACCGGACGGGTGTCATGTTCAACTACTATCCCAACCTGGGCGACATTCGCGGCGTGCCGTTGGACAACAGCAGCGCCTGGCTGGAGCCGCGGGCAATGGCAACGTACGGCAGCCGCCTCTACGTCCTCGACGCCGGAGCCCGACAAATATGGCGCTACTCACTCGACGAGGGTTACACGCAGGATCCCGACGCGCCGGCGATTGCCTTCAGCGCGCAAGCGGAACTCGATCAGGCGGTTGATTTTGACCTCTATTCCGAGGATGGTAGCCTGGTGATCGTCTACGCCGACGGCCGTGTCCGCTATTACGATACGCGCTCCGGACGCATCCAGTGGGATGAGACGACGCTGCTCAATAACGGGCTGTCAACGCCGCTGGTTTCGCCGTCGGCCGTCAAATTGGTCGGTCGGGGCCTGAATGCTTCTATCTTTGTGCTCGATCCGGGCAGTAGCCGGTTGGTGCAACTCGGCCGGGGCGGCCGGGTGTTGACGGAGTACCGCGTTCTGGACGAGCTGGGGGATGAGGTCTTGAGCAAAGCCCGCGACTTCGCCGTGGTCGATTCCCCGCTGCGTATTCTTATCGCCGCCGGCAACCACCTCTATCTCGCGGAGAGATAAGTGAGGCGCAAAATACCGCCGGATCGCTTAGTTGCCCTTGAATGCCGGCGGGCGCTTTTCGAGAAAGGCGGCAATACCTTCGCGGTTGTCCTCGCTGCGGCCGGCCACCTCTTGAAGGTGCGCCTCGTAGGCCAGAGCCTCATCCAGGCTCATATCCCAGGTCCGGTTCATCGCCCGCTTCGTCAGCCCAAATGCCAGGGTCGGCCCGCCGGCCAGTTGCCGGGCATAGGCTGCGGCGATCTCCGGTAGCTGGTCGGCCGGCACCACGCGGTTGACCATGCCCCATTCCAGCGCCCGAGAAGCGGGCACGCGCTCAGCCGTGATCGCCATTTCGTAGGCGCGGGCATAGCCAACCAGGCGAGGGAGGAACCAGTTGACGCCGCTATCCGGAATCAGTCCAATACGGCTGAAGGCGAGCATGAAACTGGCGCCGTCGGCGGCAAGACGGATGTCGGCGGCCAGCGCCACCCCGCAGCCGGCTCCGGCCGCCACGCCATTGATCGCGCCCAGAACCGGCTTCTCCAACGCGACCATCTGGCGGATAAGACGATGGTAGCCGTGGCGCAAGTGTTCCGCAATGGAGACCTTTTCGCCCCGACTCTGAAAATCGCCCAGGTCTTGGCCGGAGGAAAAAGCCCGGCCCGCGCCGGTGATGACGACGCAACGAATGCTCTCGTCTCGCCCGGCCTTCTTAAACGCATCGAGCGCTTCGCCGATCATCTGATCGTTGAAAGCGTTTAATTTTTCGGGCCGATTCAGCGTCAGCGTGGCCACGCCATCCGCCACGTCGAACAGGATCGTCTCATAGCCCATAGTACCCTCCCGCCCGTGGCAAACCTAAAACGGTACGTCGGATTCCGGATCGAAATCGTCGCTCTCGTCATCATCGGCGTCGTCGCCCTCTTCCCACGGGACGGCCACCCACAGCAGGAGTAGCTCACCCTCATCCACGTTCGTGAGCCGCAGGGCCAGAACGTCCACCTGTTGCCGGAGGCGCAAGTCATCGGGGTAGTCGAGACGCACCGGCCGCCCCTCGATCCAGGCGCGCTGGCAACGAGCGACGATGTCGCCGCCATTTCCGGTGCGCAGCTGGCACAGAGCGACGTCGGTTTCACGTGGCCCCTCATAAATCGACTGGACCCAGCCTTGCGGGTTGGGCATAAAGTCGGGAGTAGGGCCTTCGATAATCGTGATGAGTTCGGGTTCCATGGGGATTCGAGCCTTGTTACGTGGTCTTATGGCGTGCCGAATAATAGTACTGACCTTCGACCGCCTTGGCAATATCAAGTCAGCGGGCCTAGCGCAACGCCTTTTCGGCCTCGGCGCGCTGCCCTTCGTCGATTTGCCGCCGCCAGGCGACGGTCTGGGCCACAGCGCGGCCGTGGGGCGTGGGTTGGAACTGGAATGCGGCGTCGAAGCGGCGGTGATCGACCACAAAGGGGCGTTCAAACAGTGGGCGAAGCTGACGCAGCGCATCGGCCTTCTGGATGACCAAGGCACGCAACAGTAGCGCCGCCCGTCCACGGACGCGCAGTTGCGGCTCGACATGCGCGGCGTCGCCAACCAAGGTGATAAAGTCGCGCACGGACAGCGGCGGCGCACCCGGCGTGTGCCAGACCCTGCCCCAAGCGTTCGGGGCTGCCCCCAGAGCAATGAGCGCGCGGGCAAAGTCGTCCACGTAGACGAAGGAGTGAAGCGCGTCGACGTCGCCGATGGCCGTCACCGGCGTGTCGCGCAAGACCGCGCCCACGTCTGCGCCCGGCCAGATGGTGCGCACGCGCGGGCCATAAACGTGGCCCGCGCGTCCGATGACAGCGTGGATACGACCTGACGCGTAGGCTTCGGCCACGGCCGCGGCGGCGCGGGCGTGGGCGCGAGCGACAGTGCCCACCGGCCGCTGTGGGCTATCTTCGTCCAGCGGCCCGTCGGCGGGGCCGTAGACGTCGGCGCAAGATGCCGCAACGAGCAGCGCGCCCGTCTCGGCGGCGACCTGGATCACGTGGCGGGTAATTGGCCCCAACAGCCCGATATCGCGCGTTGGGTGCAGGCAGTGATAGATGACGCGGGCCCCTTCGCACGCGCGGCGCAGTGTGTCCAGCCAGATTGCGTCAGCAGCGGCGACCGGCACGCGACTGGGCAGGGATAAGGCCTGGTTGCTGCGGGTTACCACCCGCAACGCCACCGGCTCTTCGGCCAACAATCGGGCGACGGCGCTGCCGATGCCGCCACCGCCGCCCAATACGACGTGCAATCCGGGTTCCAGGGTCATGAGCGTCGCTCCATCAGATTCGCTAGTATAGGTCATGTTGCGCGCGCGGCCAGCGGCCGTGTCGCGGAGACTTCCGGCCCTTGGCGACCCAAGTTCCGCTGGGGGATAGCGCGCTCCAGGGGATTGACAGCCAAGCGGTGGGGCTTATAATGATCGCAAATTAAATCATCGCCTGAAACCGGAAGGAGTAGGCGCGTGAGCCGCTGAAAGAGAAGTCGGGGCCCTGGTTGAAAGCCCCCGCAGCGAAGACGCGTTGAAGGTCGTCCGGTATGGTTGCCGAAGAAGCGGGTCTTGGCCCGTAGTAGACCGGCACGGGTGCGCCCGTTATCGCGCCGCCCTGATGATGGTCGGGGCACGAGCGCGCCGGTCGGCCGGCGAACTGAGGTGGTACCGCGGAAGCACAGCCCTTTCGTCCTCTAGTGACGACGGGCTGTTTTAGTTTCCGAGGAGGTATGGTCACGATGAGTTTGCCGCAACGCTACGACGCGCGAACCGTGGAACCCGACCTGGAACAGCGCTGGTCGGCCGAGGGCGTATACCGCTTCCAACCCGATGGCGACGCGCCTGTCTACGCCATCGACACCCCGCCGCCGTCGGTGTCGGGCCGGCTCCACCTGGGCCACGTGTTCTCCTATACTCATGCCGACTTCTTCGCCCGCTACCGGCGCATGCGCGGCGACAACGTCTTCTACCCGATGGGCTACGACGACAACGGCCTGCCCACCGAACACCTGGTGGAACGGACGCGCGGCGTGCGTGCCAGCGAGATCGGCCGCGCCGCCTTCATCCGCGAGTGCCTGGAGGTCGCCACCAAGACGGAGCGGGAATATGAGGCGCTATGGCGGCGGCTGGGCCTGTCGGTCGACTGGCGCTACACCTACCGCACCATCGATGACGAGTCGCGCCGCGTGGCCCAGCGCGCCTTCCTCGACCTGCTGCGCCGCGATCTGGCCTATCGCCAGGAGTCGCCGACCCTCTGGTGTCCGCAGTGCCGCACGGCCATCGCCCAGGCCGAGTTGAACGACCTGGCGCGCGAAACAACCTTCTACACGCTGGCCTTCGCGTTGGACGATGGGACGACGCTGCCCATCGCCACAACGCGGCCGGAACTGCTGCCGGCGTGCGTGGCCGTGTTTGTCCACCCCGACGATTCGCGCTACCGCGGACTCATCGGCCGGCAGGCCCGCGTGCCCCTCTTCGACCGCGCCGTGCCCATCCTGGCCGACCGCGCCGCTGACCCGACGAAGGGCACGGGCGCGGTAATGTGCTGCACGTTCGGCGACACGACCGACGTCGCCTGGCAGCGAACGCACAACCTGCCCATCATCCAGGTCATCGACCTCAAGGGCTGGATGACGGCCGCCGCGGGGCGCTACGCCGGGCGACCGACGGACCAAGCGCGGGAACAGATCGCCGCTGGGCTGCGCGCCGCCGGGCTGCTACTGCGCCAGCAGACGGCCGAGCAGACAGTGCGCGTCCACGAGCGCTGCGATACGCCGGTGGAATACCTCTCCAGCCGCCAGTGGTTCATCCGCATCCTCGACCAGCGCCAGGCGTTCCTCGACGCCGGCGAGCGCATCGCCTGGCATCCGGAGCACATGAAGACCCGCTACCGGCAGTGGGTGGAGGGCATGAACTGGGACTGGTGCATCTCGCGCCAGCGGGCCTTCGGCGTGCCCTTCCCCATCTGGTACTGCGCCGCCTGCGGAGCAGTCGCCACGGCCGACGAGGCCGACCTGCCGGTGGATCCGGCCGACCAGGCGCCGCGGCGGCCGTGCGCCTGTGGCAGCGCCGATTTCCGGCCGGAGACGGACGTGATGGATACCTGGGCGACCTCGTCGCTCTCGCCGCAGATCGTCGGCCGCTGGCTGCCGGAGCCGGCGCTGTTCGCCCGCGTCTTCCCCATGGCCCTGCGGCCGCAGGCGCATGAAATCATCCGCACCTGGGCCTTCTACACCATCGTTCGCGCCCACTACCACAACGGCCAGATCCCCTGGGCCAACGTAGCTATCTCCGGCTGGGGCCTGGCCCCCGAAGGCACGCAGAAGCTGAGCAAGAGCCGGGGCGGCGGGCCGATCGGGGCAATGGAGGCGCTCGACCGCTACTCGGCCGACGCCGTGCGCTTCTGGGCCGCCGGCGCCGCCCTTGGCCGGGATACGGTCATTAGCGAAGAACGCATCCTGGCCGGGGGACGCTGGGCCAACAAGCTATGGAACGCGGCTCGCTTCGCCGAGCGCTTCCTGGACGGCTACACGCCGCCGAACGGCGCGCCGGACGGCCTGACGACGGCCGATCGCTGGCTGTTGGCCCGGCTGGCGCAAATCATCACCGCAGCGACGGCCGCCTTTGATGTCTATGACTATGCGACGGCGCGCAGCGAGATCGAAACCTTCTTCTGGCACGACCTGGCCGATAACTATCTGGAAATGGCAAAGAAACGGCTTTACGACGCCGCCGAGGGGTACGACGCGGCCCGTTTCACCCTCTACCACGCCCTGCTGGCAACAATCAAGCTGCTTGCCCCGCTCCTACCCTACGTGACCGACGCTATCTACCGCGGCCTATTCGCCGCGACCGACGGGGCGTCGTCGGTCCACCGGGCAGCGTGGCCACAGGCCGACCCGCGCTTCGACGACGCCGCGTCTCTGAGCGCCGGGGACGCGCTGCTCGACATCGCCACTGCCGTGCGCCGCTTCAAGAGCGAGCGCAACCTGTCACCGGGCGCGGAACTGGCGGCGCTCCACCTGGCGGCTACGCCGCAACTAACGGCCGCGCTACATGAGGCCGCGGTCGACTTGCTCTCTGTCAGCCGCGCCCGCGCCCTGACCTTCAGTGGCGACGGTTGTGGCGAGCTTTTGCTCGCGGGCCGGGTCGAGGTACGGGTGGAGACGTAACACTCGCGCCAGGGTGCAAAGACTCCATCATGCCGGGCAAAGAACCTTTTCCTGTCGCCCTTTGCTACGTTGCGCCTTTGCGCGGGCTACCTATAGGCGATCGAGAATCAGCCAGGTGAAGGCGAAGGGGTGGCGGTCGTCGGCGGGGTGGTGGTCGCGGTAGACCTCGCGCCAGCCGTCGGTGGCGACGTCCGGGAAGTAGACGTCCCCCTCGGCCGCGCCGTGGACGCGGGTCAGGTACAGCCGGTCAACGATGGGCAGCAGCTCGCGGAACAGGTCCGCGCCGCCGACGATGATCACCTCGTCAACGTCCCCGGCCGCCCGCAGCGCGTCGTCGACGGAGTGCACGACGACCGCCCCCGGCGCGTCGTAATCCGGATTGCGGGTGACGACGATGTTCAATCGACCTGGCAGCGGCCGGAAGCGCGCCGGCAGGGAGTCATAGGTCTTGCGACCCAAGATGCATGGCTTGCCGATGGTTTTCTCGCGAAACCAGCGCATATCATCGGGTAAGCGCCACGGCAATCCATTGTCGCGGCCGATGAGCCGGTTGTCGTCCATCGCTACCACGTAAGCGATCCGCGTCCGCCGCTCTTCTTCCCTGCTTTCGCCTTCCGTTCCGTCCGTGTTCATTCGTGTCTAATTCATTCCTTTTCGTTACACCGCAATCGGTGCCGCAATGCGCGGGTGGCTCTGGTAGCCGACCAGTTCGAAGTCCTCGTAGCGGAAGTCAAAGATGGAGCCAACGGCCGGGTTGAGGCGCATGGTCGGCGGCGGGTACGGGGCGCGCCCAAGTTGCAACCGCGCCTGCTCCAGGTGGTTGAGGTACAGATGGGCATCGCCCAGCGTGTGGACAAACTCGCCCGGCTCATAGCCGGTGACCTGGGCGACCATGAGCGTCAGCAGGGCATAGGAGGCGATGTTGAAGGGCACGCCGAGGAAGATGTCGGCGCTCCGCTGGTAGAGCTGGCAGGAAAGCCGGCCGCCGGCCACGTAGAATTGAAATAGGCAGTGGCAGGGCGGCAACGCCATCTTGTCAACCTCTCCCACGTTCCACGCGCTGACGATGTGGCGGCGCGAGTCGGGATTGCGGCGGATGCCCTCGACTAACTGAGCGATCTGGTCAATCGCGCCGCCGTCGGCCGTGGGCCATGAGCGCCATTGGTGCCCATAAACTGGCCCCAGTTCGCCGTCGGCGTCGGCCCACTCGTCCCAGATGGTGACGCCGTGCTGTTGCAAGTAGCGCACGTTCGTATCACCGCGCAAGAACCACAGCAGTTCGTAAATAATGGATCGCAGGTGTAGCTTCTTGGTCGTCAACAGCGGGAAACTCGCCCCCAGGTCAAAGCGCATCTGGTAGCCGAAGACGCTCAGCGTGCCAACGCCGGTGCGATCTTCCTTGCGCGTCCCCGTCTCCAGCACGAAGCGCATCAGGTCAAGGTACTGTCTCACGGTCTGCCTCCCGGTACGTGTGGGCCGGAGTATACCGGCGCGGAGGAGAATGGCACGTGAAGTGACGCCGGCGTAACGTTGACGAGCAAGATGTGCACTCGCGGCGTGGTTGGCAATCCGGGCTGCCAATTCCTGCCTCCGGCGGTTGTAGCGCGCCCCTACCGAGGTACAATAGGTTCATCGTCGCGGGGCGGTGGCGAAATGGCAGACGCAGCGGACTTAAAATCCGTCGGGCTAACACCCGTGTGGGTTCGAATCCCACCCGCCCTACCATGATCACCCAACACGAGCGCTACCGGGGCTGCCTCCTGGGCCTGGCTGTCGGCGACGCCGTGGGCACGACGGTCGAGTTCAAGCCGCCCGGCTCCTTCCCACCCGTCAGCGACATGGTCGGCGGCGGCGTGTTTCACCTGCGCCCCGGCGAATGGACGGACGATACGTCGATGGCCCTCTGTCTGGCGGAGAGCCTTATCGAACGTCGTGGCTTCGACGCCGACGACCAGATGCGGCGGTACATCCGCTGGCGGGACGAGGCATACCTGTCATCCAACGGCCGCCTATTCGACATCGGCGGAACCGTCAGTTCGTCATTGCGCCGCTTCGAGCAGACCGGCGATCCGTTTGCCGGGCCGACAGCTGTGAATAGCGCGGGTAACGGCAGCGTCATGCGCCTTGCGCCCGTGCCCATGGCCTACGCCGCCCAACCGGAGCGAGCCATTGCCCTGTGCGCCGAGAGTTCGCGCACCACCCACGGCGCGCAGACCTGCCTCGACGCCTGCCGCTACTTTGGCGGGCTCATCGTCGGGGCACTGCGCGGGGAGACGAAAGAGACGTTGCTCGCCCCCTACTACCGGCCAGACGGCCGTTGGGAAGAACGCGCCCTCCACCCCGCCATTGCCGCGATCGCCGCCGGCTCGTTTGCCCGCAAGTCACCGCCGCTCATCAAGGGCACGGGCTATGTGGTTGATTCGCTGGAAGCCGCCCTGTGGGCCTTCCACAGCTCAAGTTCCTTCGCCGAAGGTTGCTTGCTCGCGGCCAACCTGGGCGACGACGCCGACACAACGGCCGCCGTCTTCGGCCAGCTCGCGGGCGCGTTCTACGGCGAGTCCGGCATCCCCGCCGCATGGCGCGCCAGGCTGGCGCACCACGACCTGATCGTCCGTTTCGCCGGCGACCTGCTCGACCTGGGCCTATGACCGCCGACGGTTTCCGCCGCCTCTACGACTACCATTTCGCCCTGAACCGCCGCCTGTGGGAGCAGGGCGTCGCTCCCCTGACGGCCGAGCAGTTTCGTCGCGCCGCCCCCTATTCCGTTGGCTCCGTCCGCAACCAGGTCGTGCACATGATGAACATGGAAGCGCGCTGGTTCGCCGCGCTGCGCGGCCAGCCCGTCCCCGGCATCCTTAACCCCGTCTACTTCGGCACGGCGGCCAGGGTTCGCAAAGCCTGGGACGGCGTGGAACAGGACATGCGCGCTTACCTGGTCGAACTGCGCGATGAGGCTTTGGCGCGGCCGATCACAAACGAGATGACCGTCTGGGAGGTTCTGTGGCATGTTCTCAACCATGGCACTGACCACCGCGCGCAAACGTTCGCCCTGCTCGGCGCGCTCGGCATGGTGACGTTTCCGCAGGACTACGCCCTTTTCGTCAGGGGTGAGCGATAGCGCATGGATGGGCTGCTCTCCCGAGTTGCGAGCGCGTTGCGGGCAGCGCTGGCGGAGCCCTGCCTGCCGGAGAACGCCCCGCTCGTCCTGGCCATCTCCGGCGGCGTAGATTCGCTCGCCCTGCTCGACGTGCTGGCGCGGCTGCTTCCGCCCGAACGGCTAACCGTCGCCCACCTGGACCACGGCCTGCGGCCCACCTCGGCTGAGGAAGCGGACGTGGTCATGGAAGCCGCCGCGGCCTATGGCCTGCGCGGCGTCGCCGGGCGGGTTGACGTGGCGGCGCTGGCGCGAGGCGTCGGCGTCGAGGCGGTCGCCCGCGCCGCCCGCTACGACTTCCTCGCCACAGTCGCCCGGCAGGTCGGCGCGCCGGCCGTCGTCGCCGCCCACAATGCCGACGATCAGGCCGAAACGGTGTTGATGCACCTGCTGCGCGGGTCGGGCGCGAGTGGGCTGCGCGGCATGGGCCCGGCCGCCCCTCTGCCCGGCCACGGCGACCTGTGGCTGCTCCGGCCGCTACTCGGCGTCGGTCGCGCCGAATTGGAGAGCTATTGCCGCAGCGCGGGCCTGAGGCCGATCCATGACGCCAGCAACGTCGACACCACCTTTCTGCGCAATCGGCTGCGCCACGAGTTACTGCCCGCGCTGGAAACGTACAATCCGCAAATTCGCGCCCGGCTTCGGGAAATGGCCGCGGTCATCGCCGCCGAGGATGATTTGTTGACGGCGCTCGAAGCGACAAGCTGGGAGACCGTCTGTCACACTGCACGCGCCGGTTCCGTCGTCCTATCGCGGACAGCGTGGCTGGCCGAACCGGTCGCGCTGCGGCGGCGGTTGTTGCGCCGGGCAGTAGTCGCCTGCGCGCCCAGCCAGCGCGACGTGGGGTTTCAGGCCATCGACGCGGCGCGGCTCGTCGCCGAGACTGGGCGCACCGGGTCGCGGGCGACCTTGCCGGGCGGCGTCGAGTTGCGGGTCAGCTACGACCGGCTGGAGATCGCCGCGGCAGGCGTAGCGGCGGCCGACGACTGGCCGCAACTACTCGCGCCGGAGACCGCGCTGCCGGTGCCCGGATCCGTAGCGCTGGCGAACGGTTGGCGGCTGACAGCGGCCGAGTGCGCGCCGCCCGACCTGGCCGCCCTTACCTCCCACGCCGACCCGTGGACCGCCTACGTCGCGCTGGCGTCGGACGCGACGCTAATCGTTCGCGGTCGGCGGTCGGGGGAGCGCATCCGGCCCCTGGGACTCGGCGGTGAGCGGAAGCTGAAGGACGTCATGATCGACCGCAAGATTCCGGCCGCTGCCCGGCCGCGCTGGTCGCTCGTCGCCACGGTCGACCACGCCATCTGGCTTCCCGGCCACATCCTCGATGAGCGGGCGCGCGTCACGCCTGGGAGCGCGCGCGTGGTCTGCCTCCGCTGCCTGAGAGACGACGGACCTCAGACGACAGCCGGAATGCAAGCGCTGGACTAACGACTGACCACCGACACCGGCTACGGTGTGCTGCCCCGTTGACGCCTCACCCCGCCGCCGCTATACTCTGGTTAGCGCGGGGCGTAGCTCAGTTTGGCAGAGCGCTCGGTTTGGGACCGAGAGGCCGCCAGTTCGAATCTGGCCGCCCCGACTGCGCGGCAGTGGTGTAGCGGTAACACAGCAGCCTTCCAAGCTGCTTTCACGGGTTCGAATCCCGTCTGCCGCTCTGGAGAAGGGACTAGGGACCAGGTTCTAGGGGCTAAGAAAGAACGCACCGTCAGGGCATCTTCCCTGGCCTCTGGCCCCAAGTCGCTTCCCCCGGGGCCTGTAGCTCAACGGCAGAGCGGTCGGCTCATAACCGATTGGTTCCAGGTTCGAATCCTGGCGGGCCCACCAGCAGGAGTCAGTAAGAAGAGGCTGTTGGCGGTTGGCCGTTTCCCGGCCTTGGCCTGTTGTCCACGATCTTTCTTCCCTGGCCCCTACTCCCCAACTTCGCCAAAGCACAGCGGAATCCACGGCTGCTTGGCGGAGATGCGCTCGTCAAGAATGGGCAGCGGCCGGTTGGTGAAGGCGTCGTAGAGCGTCAGTGCGCCGGTGAGCGTCTGGCCCGGCGGCGCGCCGGGGGAGGCTGTGACGCGGTGGGGGGAGCGCACGAAAGAGCCGGTCACCCACTTCAGCGTCGGGATGGCCCCCATCGCCGGCACGGAGTCCTGCAGGTCCCACCACGCCCAATGGACGCCGTCGGGCTCCAGACCGATGAGGCGAACGGAGACGACGAGGTCGCGGTTGATCGGCCGCGCGCTGCGGAACTCCTCCCCTAACACCGTGGCGTCGCCGGGCGACAACGCTACATTATTCAACGTTTCACCCGTCCAGACGATGCCCTCCCCCAGCGGCACGTAGTGGCCGCCGTCTGCTCCGCGTGGGAAGCGCCATTCCGTGACCGGCACTCCCCACGGCCCACGATAGGGCGGCAGGACGAGTGCGGCGACAGCACCATCATCGACAACCTGTGTCCAGTAGCCGTCGAGAGAGTCGCCCGCCCAGTGCAGGTAGAGGCGGGCGTGTCCCTCAACCGTGCGATCCCAGTCGTAGCCGATCAACGCATCATGGAAGCCGCTCGTCGGCGCCCGCCACACGGGGTTGCGGGTCAGCGGCCGCTCGTAGCTGCGCTGCACCCGATAGCGAGCCATCTCTTGCCGCGCGCCGGAACTGACACCGATGACTATGCTCTGTTCTCCCTCGGGTGTACCCGGTCGCGGCGTCAGGCGGAATTGGGTCAACGTGACGCCTTCAGCGGGGATGGCCGGGCGGTCATCCTGCGCGTAGAGGACGCCATCCGGGCCGACCAGGTGCAGGAAAAGGCTGAGGTTGTCGGGAAGCTCACCAAGCGGCCGCCAGGCAACCGTGAACACAGCTTCCTCCCCCGGAATAAGCGCCTGTGCCCCGCGAAGGGAAGCGTCATAGCCTATAACCTCAATCGTGTCCAATAGCATCGATTCCCCCCCGGGGCTGTGGGGGAAAGCCTCGCGCGGGGCTTGCGGGTAAAACTGCGCCTCGCCCAGCGGCTCCGGCACGGGGAGATCGGCCAGCGGCGCGGCCGGAACCCAGGTGGTGATGACCGGCCGCCCTTCGGCGAAGGCCTCGGCCGTCCGCCGCGCCCAGGTCGTTTCGTATGGCTCGCCGGTGGGGTAGACAAAGCGCACGTCCACGTCGGGACGCATGCCTTCCACCTCCTGCAAGTACCACAGCGGCGTCGCCCAGTGCCAGTGGGCCAGGATAATGCTATCGGGCGGCACTTCGGCCAGCCAGCGGCCGGCGGTGTCTCGGGCGTCGGTCGCCTCGTGGAAGCGGCCGGAGGCGGAAAGGTGATCAGGCCACTGGCCGAGCGCCGCGACCAGGATGAGAGCCGTCAGCAGCGCGCCCGCGGCGCGCCCCGCGGCCGAGAAACGTGCTAACGCATCAGGCAAGTAGGCGAGGGCGCAGGCCAGCGCTAGCACTGCCGGGACGTAAGCGGGCAGCATGTACTCCACCGTCTGCGGGGCGCGGTAAGTGGCGGCGACAAAAGCATAAGCAGCGAACGTTCCGCCCAGCAGCAGCGCCAGCCGCCGGTCGCGCCAGAGGAGCAGGACAAAACCGATCAGCATACCAATCAACAAGATCGGCGCGAACTGGAAGGTCATTACATTGCCGACAACGATAAGCCGCTGGGCTAGATCGGCGGGAGCCAAATAGTAGAAGAGGTCGCCGCGGAAGCCCGTCGCCAGGACATGCTCCAGAAAGCCGGGCAGTGTCGCCAGATCGGCTGACGCGCCGCGCACGTCTGCCCCGGCCCGCAACGGCAAATAGAGTAGCGGCAGCAGGCCGAGCAGTCCGGCGGCGATCGGCCGCCACCAACGACGGGGCGAGCGCAGTAGCGAGCGGTCGGTAACAATGATGAATAGCAGACCAACGGCGATGAGGAAGATGAGCGACGGATGGTGCGTCAGGCCAAAGCCCATGAACAGAGCCGCCAGCATCAGCCAGTTGTCGGCCCGAGGCCAGTCGCTTCCGCTCATCGCTACACGAAAATTAATGAGCGCGTAAAGAATCAGCGCCGCGAACAAGCCTGTCAGGCTGCGCACGTTGGCCGTTGTTGCTTGCGACCAGAACGTTGTCGCCACGGCCAGCGCCAGCGCGGCCAGCAAGGCGGGCAACCGGCGGCGCGTCAGTAACCAGCCGGTGTGGTAGACCACCGCGACCGTCAGCGCGGCGAAGACGGCCGACAACAGGTTCACTTGATAAGCCGGCGAACCGACCGGCAGGCGCGTGGCCAGGTGAGCCAGCATGACGTAGAGCGGAAAACCGGGTGGGTGCGCTACCCCCAATTGCGCGGCCACGACCTGCAATTCGCCGCTGTCGGCCGCCAATACGTCCGGGGCCGCCGTCGTTGCGTAGAGGGCCAGCGCGGCGACGAACAAGGCTGCGCCGATGAGCCGGTTCGCGCGAGCGTCCGACAGTCGGGGCGGTTTATTGCCGCCCGGCCGCTGCGCCAGCCAGTTGAAAACGAAGGCACTCGCGGTAACCGCCGCCGCCCAGCCGCGCATGCCGTTGATCTCCGGCTGCACAACGTAGGTCAGAAGGATGAGCGCCGGCCACGTTTGCTCAAGGGGCCGGCGAGCAAACAGCCATGCGCCGGCGGCAGCCAATATGGCGCTAAGAATGATCGCGACCCACACGCCCGGCAACCCCAGCGCCTCGCCCGCCACACGAGCGACGTAAAGGCCAAAGGCCGCGCCGGACAGATAGCGCGTCCACCGCATGTACACTGGCAACGACATCGCGGCGTTCAGCACCCCCCTCCTCTACTTGCGGCGGCGGGCCAATTCCGCCACTACGTCGGCCCAGCCAAGGCCGCGCGACAGGAGCAGGACCAGAAGGTGGTAGACCAGGTCGGCCGACTCCTCGACCAGTCGCGCGTCCCCCTGCCCCTTGGCCGCCAGAATGACCTCGACCGCTTCTTCGCCGACTTTCTTGACAATTTCATCCTCGCCGGCCGCCAGCAGCCGCGCGGTGTAGGAAGCCGCCGCGGGCTGTGAGGCGCGCGCGCGCAGCGCCGTTTCCAATTCGCGTATCACGTCTATGTCGTTCATAATAGCTCTTCGCCGCTGGCTTGCTCGACGGGTAGTGTCCGGTAAAAGCACGATACTGCGCCGGTGTGACAGGCCGGGCCGGCCGCATCTACCAGCACAAGCAGCGCGTCGCCGTCGCAATCATAACGGATTTCGCGGACGCGCTGTACATTGCCCGAAGTGGCCCCCTTGTGCCACAGTTCACCCCGGCTGCGGCTCCAGAAGTGGGTCTGGCCCGTCGTCTGCGTCAGTCTTAGAGCTTCCGCATTCATCCAGGCGATCATCAGCACCGTGCCCGCCGTCGCGTCCTGCACGATGGCCGGGATCAGTCCGCGCTCGTCAAATCTCAGTTCAGTCATATCGCCTTCCGATGAGTGGTTCGCCGCTCGAGCGGATTCTACAAGTAAACATAACGCGAGCGCACGCCGTGTGCCCCTCCCTTGCTGCGTGATCCGTAAACCTGTGTCACCTGCGCAAGGGGTTGGCTGTACCACGTCAGCCAGCCCCGGCCGCCCAGCCCACATTTGAGTACTTTCGAACCGGCACGCCCTGCGCGGCCAGATAGCGCTTCACCTGGCCGACGCTCAACTGACGATAGTGGAACAAAGACGCCGCCAGCACAGCGTCCGCCCGCCCGCTCGTCAGCGCCTCGGCGAAGTGTTCAACCGTCCCCGCGCCGCCGCTGGCGATTACGGGGATCGTGAGCGCATCGGCCGCGGCCCGTGTCAACGCGACGTCGTAGCCCGCCAGCGTGCCGTCGCCGTCCATGCTGGTCAGAAGAATCTCGCCCGCGCCCAATTCCTCGGCCCGGCGCGCCCACTCCAGCGCATCCATGCCGGTTGGCGTGCGCCCGCCGCTGACGTAGACCTCCCAACCCGCCCCGTCCGCCCGCCGCCGGGCGTCTACAGCCACGACGATGGCCTGGCTGCCAAACTCGGCCGCGCCCGCAGCAATCAGCGTGGGGTCGCGCACGGCGGCTGAGTTCACGCTGACTTTGTCCGCGCCGGCGCGCAGGATAGCCCGCATGTCCTCCACCGTGCGGATGCCGCCACCGACGGTAAAGGGGATGAAGACCTGGTCGGCGACTGCGCGGGCCATCGCCATGACCGTGCCACGCGCCTCATGCGTTGCGGTAATATCAAGAAAGACAAGTTCGTCGGCCCCTTCGGCGTCGTAGAACCGGGCCTGCTCCACCGGGTCACCCGCGTCGCGCAACGTGACGAAGTTGACGCCTTTGACCACGCGGCCGTCCTTCACATCCAGGCAGGGAATAATGCGTTTCGCCAGCATAATCGGGCAATGCTCCTAAACCAGAATGAGAGCGTTTCTCAGGGTGAGTAAGTCCGGCGGAGGCCCTGTACCAACCGGGCGAGTGCCAACTTGCCTGAGCCGCTCAGTCGGCCAACCGAGGCCATTCCGGCATACCCCTGCTTTTCCGGATCGCCTGGGCGAGATCGACGCGCCCATCGTAAAGGGCGCGACCGATGATGAGGCCACCGATTCGGCCGGGCGCAGCTTGGGAGGCAACGGTTGCCAACAGGTCAATATCCTCCAACCCGCGAACGCCGCCCGAAGCGATTACCTCAAGTCCCGTCGCCGCGGCCAGCGCCGCCGTCGCCGCGGCGTTGACTCCCGCAAGAATGCCATCACGGGCGATGTCGGTATAGACGACTGTTCGAATCCCGGCTGCCCTCACCGACAGCGCCACGTCAATTGGGCTCTGCGACGTCTCGGTGAGCCAGCCGCGTGTGCGCACCCGACCATCGCGCGCGTCGATGCCCACCGCCACCCGTTCCGGGCCGAACCGGGTTACGGCGGCCGTCACCAGCTCCGGGTTCTCCAGCGCCGCCGTGCCCAGCACAACGCGCGCGACCCCGGCTTCCAGCGCGGCCGCCACATCGGCCAGGACGCGCAGCCCGCCGCCAAACTGCACCGGCGCGCCGAGGGCCACAATGGCGCGCCGCGCCGCGCGATTGACCTCGTCCTCCTCCGCAAAGGCGCCGTCGAGGCTGACGACGTGCAGCCAACTCGCGCCGGCAGCAAGCCAGCGTTGGGCGACCGCCGCCGGGTCGTCGCCAAAATCGGTTTCGCGCGCCGGGTCGCCGCGTTGCAGACGCACAACGCGGCCGCGCCGCAGATCAATGGCCGGAAAGATATCAAAGCTCATGCGTCCTCCAGTTCCACGAAGTTCCGCAGGATACGCAAGCCCACGCTCTGGCTCTTCTCCGGATGAAACTGAATGCCCAGGATGTTTTCCCGGGCCACAACCGCCGCGAAAGGCGCGCCGTAATCGGCCGTGGCCAGCACGTCGTCCGGATCGTTCGGAACGCAATAGAAGGAGTGGACGAAGTAGGCATGAGCCCCGCGCGGCACTCCTTTCAGCAGCGGGTGAGCGCCGCCGTGGTCGATCTCATTCCAGCCCATGTGGGGCACCTTCAGCGTGCGGCCCTCCGGGGCGCGGGGCGATTCGAAACGCACAACGCGGCCCGGCACCAGGCCCAACCCTTCGTTGTGTCCCATCTCTTCGCTTTCGTCAAACAGGAATTGCATGCCCAGGCAAATGCCGAGTAGGGATGCACCCGAGCGCGCGGCGGCAGCGGTGGCCTCGTCTAGACCGCGCGCGCGCATCGCGGCCATACCGGCGCCAAACGCGCCCACGCCGGGCAGTACTAGCCGGCCGGCCCGGCGAACGGTCTCGGGATCGGCCGTGTAACGCACCCGGGCGCCAACTGCCTCGAACGCTTTCTGCACCGAGCGCAGGTTGCTGCCGCCATAGTCGATCATCGTGATCTCCGGTTCGTCCATAAACTTAGCCTGTGTGTTGCATCTCCCGGCGACGCCGCCAAAGACGCATCACGATAGCGCGCCTTTGGTCGACGCGACGGCCGATCGGCGCGGGTCACGGTCCACGGCCATGCGCAAAGCGCGCGCCAGAGCTTTGAACAGCGCCTCCGCGCCGTGATGATCATTGCGACCATACTCCAGCCGCGCATGGAGAGTGAGTCGAGCATGGACGGCAAACGATTCGAAGAAATGCTCCACCAAATCGGTTGGAAACAAGCCAATGGCCGGCCCGCGCCACTCGGCCCGAAAGACGGTATAGGGACGGCCGCTCAGGTCGAGGGCCACAAACGCCAGCGCCTCGTCCATGGGCATGAAGGCGTGGCCCGCCCGCGCGACGCCTGCGCGGTCGCCCAGGGCCGCATCCACCGCCCGACCCAGGACGATGGCGGTATCTTCGATTGTGTGGTGCGGGTCGATGTGCAGATCGCCGGTCGTTTGCACCTGTATGTCAAACAGGCCGTGGACAGCCATAGCCGCCAGCATGTGGTCGAGGAAGCCGACGCCGGTGGCAACCTCATGCTGGCCGCGACCGTCCAAGTCGATGGTCACGCTCACATCCGTCTCGGTCGTTTGCCTGCGGATCGTCGCCTTTCTCTCGCCCATCTGTGTGCCTCCATCAGTTCAACACGGACCAATAGGTGGATTGCGTCGAACCCTGTGGCGCATGGCGCGCCATCCGTGTTTATTCCTTCAATCCGCGCGAATCAGGGTTGGCTCCACCCGCTTCAAGGCCGCCAAGAGCCTGTCCGTGTCCTCGGGCCGGCCGGCGCTGATACGGATGCAGTCGCGCAAGCCGGGCTTGTTGAAATGCCGAACCAATACGCCCTCGGCCTCGAGCCCGCGCTTGAGTTCGATAGCCAGCCTATGGTCGTCTGCTGGAACCACGCCTGGGCCGGCTCCGCCGCCACAATCACTACCGCGCTTGCCGACGCGGCAAAGGACAAAGTTTGCGTGGCTCGGGAACGGCCGCAACCAACCCAGGGCCGCGACCTCGCGGGCAATCCGCTCGCGCTCAGCGACGATGCGGTTGACCGTTTCGCGCAGCCAGGCTTCATCCTCCAGCGCGGCCACAGCGGCCAGCGACGCGGCAACGTTGACGTTATAGGGCTGCTTGATCTTCCACAAATGCGCCCACAGCCATGCCGGGAACGCGCCGTAGCCAACGCGCAAGCCAGCTAACCCGGCCAGCTTGCTAAACGTGCGCAGGACAACAAGATTGTCGTAGCCGCTCATCCAATCCATTCGGCTGGAGAAACCGTCGGCCAGGGCGAAGTCAATGTAGGCTTCGTCCAGCACCACCAGCAGCGGCAGCGCCAGCAGGCGGCGCAGCGTCGCATCGTCGACTACGCTGCCGTCGGGGTTATTCGGCGAGCAGATGAAGAGCACCTTGGCCCGCGGCGTGGCGGCGACGGCCGCCTCGATGGCCGCAACATCAAGCCCGAAATCAGCCCGGCGCGGCACGGTGATGACGCGACCGCCGTTGACCGCGGTCGAGAACGGGTACATGCCAAACGTCGGCGGGCAGTCGATAACGGCGTCGCCCGGCTCAAGCAGCGCGCGCAGAACCAGGTCGATCAGTTCATCCGCGCCCATACCCGCGATCAACCGTTCCTTCGGCTGGCCGATGTAGCGGCTGAGAGCTTCGCGCAGAGCGCTGGCCTCCGGGTCGGGGTAAATGTGGTAGTAGCGCCCCGCGGCCAGCGCGGCCTGGGCGCGCGGCGATGGGCCGTAGGGGTTCTCGTTGGCGTCGAGTTTGACAAGGTCCTCCGGCGCGCGGCTCAGCCGCGCGGAGAGCACCTCGAAAGGGACGATCGGCGTGTAGGGCTCCATGCCGCGGATATCCGCGCGCAGCAGGTGGTCGAAGCCTTTCATCGGCGCACTCGCCTATCAGCCGCGCCAGCATGGGCTGTCAGCGCCTCCGCGCGGGCCAGCACGGCAGCGGCTGGAGCAAGAGCCGCGGTCGTCAGCTCGTCCAGATCAATGAGGCTGGTGATGCGTACGAAGTCGAGGACGTTGAGCGGCGAGGCAAAGCGCGCCGTGCCTCCAGTGGGCATCGTGTGGCTTGGTCCGGCAACGTAATCGCCCAGTACCTCAAAGGAGCGCTCGCCTAGAAACAGGCCGCCGGCATTGTGCAGCGAGCCCATCAGGGCATGGGGCTCGGCCGTGGCGATACAAAGGTGCTCCGGCGCAAAGTCGTCGGCCAGCGCCGCCGCCTCCGGCAGGTCGGTTGTTACCACAATACCGCCCTGCCCCGCCAGAGCGGCGGCGATGATCCGGTCGCGGCTTAACGTCTCCATCTGCCGCGCCCCCTCCTGCTGCACGGCCTCGGCCAGCGGTCGCGACGGCGTCAGCAAAATCGCCGTCGCCAGCGTGTCGTGTTCGGCCTGGGCCAGCAAGTCGGCCGCTACCCACGCCGGGTGAGCCGTTTCGTCGGCGATGATGACCGTTTCCGTGGGCCCGGCCAACCCATCGATGCCGACCAGCCCAAAGACCTGCCGCTTGGCGAGGGTGACAAAGAGATTGCCAGGCCCAACGATCTTATCCACGCGCGCGATCGTCTCGGTACCGTAAGCCAAAGCGGCAACGGCCTGGGCTCCGCCGAGCGTGTATACCGTATCGATCCCGATGGCATCGGCCGCGGCCAGAATGACGGCGGGCACGCCGCCGTCCGCGCCCGGTGGCGTGACAACCACAATCTCCGGCACACCCGCGACCTGGGCCGGGATGGCGGACATGAGAAGCGATGATGGCAGCGGCGCGGTTCCGCCCGGCACGTACACGCCGACGCGTCGCAGCGGTGACACGCGCTGGCCCAGCCGCCCGCCCAACGCCTCCGTCGTCCACGACTGGACGGGCTGCAACGCATGAAACGCCCGGATGCGGTCGGCCGCGAGACGCAGGCTATCGCGCAGGGTAGTGTCAAGCGTTGCCGGCGCAGCGCGAATGTCGTCGGGCGCAACGGCCAGACGCTCCAGGGTAACGCCGTCGATGCGCTGCGTCCACTCGCGCAGGGCAGCGTCGCCCCGCTGCCGCACGTCGCGCAGGATGCGCTCGACGGCCGCCGCGGCAGATAGCTCCTCGCCGAAGATGCGCCGCATCCCTGCGCGCAGCGCGGCCGTCATCTCCGGCTCCAGCGCCCGGTCGCGGCGGAGGATAGTTGCTTGGGCTTGTTCCACTGTGTAGATCGTGATCATAGTGAATGGCAGCTAAATCGGCATTTGTGGCTGGTTGTTGGCCGTTGGTTGGCCGGCCCGCGCAATGGGCTGATAGGCAAGGAACCTTATCCGCCCACGGCCGACGACGGTCACTCTTCCAGGGACATTACCATCGCCCGATAGCGCTCTGGCTCTTCCTCGAATATATAGGCGCAGGGGACAACGACGACGCCACTGCCGCCTATGGCGCGGAGTTCACCCACCGCGGCAAACAACCGCTCCTTGCGGACGACGATGTTGACGGCGTACCAACCGCTCTCGGCCCGCAGGTGCTCGCGGGCGACGACGGTTGAAATGGTTGGCCCTTGCAGGCCGCCCAACGTCGTATGGGCGAACATGCGCGCCGCTATGGCCTCGGCCGAGTCGCCGCGCACGTTCGCGGTGATCAAGTACGAACCGCGCGCCCGCAGGTGAGCCTCGATGTACTCCAGCAAGTGCCGGGCCGTCGCCAGCGCCTCCGGCCGCTGCTTGAGGGCGGACCGATTGGCGATGAGGACCGCCTGCGACTGGAGGACGACGCCACCGTCCAGCGGCCGGAGGTGGTTGTCGCGCAGCGTTATGCCGGATGAGACGAGGTCACAGATCAGGTCAGCGTAGCCAATGGCCGGCGCTATCTCCAGCGTGCCTTCGACGGCTACGAGCCGATAGGGAACAACACCCTGCCGCTCCAGGAAGCCGGCCGTTAGCCGCGGGAACTTGGTCGCCACGCGCAGCGTCTGCCCGGCGGCGGCCAATTCGGCCGCCCGCGCCGCCAGTTGAGCCACCGTCCGCACGGCGGACTCCTCCGGCGTGGCCAGGCGGAGCGCACAAGGGCCAAAGCCGAGCGCGTCGTGGATGACCAGGACGGAGCCGTTGCTGCCCCTCTCGGCCAGCACGTCATAGCCTGTGATACCGAACTCCACGCTGCCTTGCTGGACGCTGGTCACAATATCGCCCGGCCGCTGGAACATCACCGTTACGTCGGGTAGCGCGGGAATGGTGGCGGCATACTGGCGCGGGTTAGGTCGGAAGACCTTGAGACCGCACTCCTCCAGGAATTCTAGCGCTCCGTCCTGCAGAATGCCTTTGCTCGGCAGCGCCAAGCGAATATCCGTTCGCTCCATCGTTTGCTCCGGTAACAAAAAACCCTCCCCAGCGGTCTGAGGAGGGTACTCTTTCTCTCGTCCATTCGGCGGTAACCGCCGACAACCTCAACCCGGGCAGCGTCGACCAAGCCAACCATGATGATGGTGGGCCGCCCGCAGGTTGCTGTTGATCGCGTTCCGCAACATGAAAAGGAGTCTAGCACGGCCGGTGGGGTGCGTCAACAGCCGGCGCCGTCCGTCAGCCGCGCGATCTATTCACGTGGCCGCCGGACGGGGCTATAATGCGCGCCGTAGGCAATCGGTATGAACCCGTTCTCCAAATACCTTAGCCAGTGGTCGGCCGACACCGACTTCGCCGCATTTGTCGAACAGTGGGACCGGCTGGAGGCCGTCGTGGTGGGCGTGTACCGGCGGAAAATGGACTTGGCCGTGGCGGAAATCACCTTTGACGAGGTCTGGTCGAGACTCCGCGAGAGCTATCCGCGCTGGCGCGACGAACTGCGACTGTACTGGCAGGCCACACGAGCCGCTGGCGAACCCACCCAAATCGATCCGTTCCAGCTGCTGCTCGACATCCCAACACCTGGAGCCATCGGCGGCGACTGGCGGGCGATGCAACACCTACCAGCGGCGCGCGAGGCTATCAACCATTACCTCATTGACCACGGCCCCGGCTGAGCTGGGGACATAGCAGTGGCTGCGCCGCGCTATATCCCATAGCGCCGGGTAGCCAGCGCAAGCGAGAGAGACATGCACAACGTTCGCTCGACATTCCTGATCGGCTTCCTGATCGGTTCACTAATCGCCGTCATTGTCTGGTACTACCAGAAAAGCACCACGGCCGAGGATGGGGCGCTCGACCTGCTCAACCGCTACGCCACCTCCGAATCGCGCGTCCGGGAACTGGAAACCGCACTGGGAACACTGACGCCGGGGATAGAGTAATTTAACCTCGCGCCAACACGGAATTGCCGGCCGAACGCGGATGAAAGCTGGAAGGGTCCTGTCCGTCGTTGTCCCGAATGCGCGCCCGGTTAATCCTCGACCCCCAAAGGCAACCACCTGATCCGGCTGGCCTCAACTTCCCACAGGTCCGTGGCAAAGCGCTCGATGAAGTAGCGATCGTGTACCACCGCCAGAATCGTGCCTGGGAAACCCGCTAACGCTTCCTCAAAGCGCGTGCGCGAGGGAATGTCCAGGTGGTTGATCGGCTCATCGAGCAACAGAAAGGTACAACCTTCGGCCACAAGCTTGGCCAGCGCCAACCGGCTGCGCTCGCCATAGCTAAGGCTGGCGATCGAGCGCAGCGAATCGTCGCCTTCGAAGAGAAAGTAGTGGAGGAACGAGCGCGCCTCCGTCTCGGTCATGGCCGCGGTGCGAAGGATCGTCTCGAGGGGGGTAGCGCCGGCGTCCAGCACCTCCTGCTCCTGTGACATGTAGCCCAGCCGCACGCTGGCTCCCAGGCGCACGCGCCCGGCCAGGGGCGGCATACGCCCGGCAATTGTGCGCAGCAGGGTCGTTTTGCCCGTTCCATTTGGCCCGGTCAGCGCCACGCGCTGACCAGCGCGGATCGTCAGGTTGAGATCGGAGAGCAGCGGCCGATCATAACCTACGTCAAGTGCCTCCAGGGTTACCACGTCGCGACCGATATGGGCCCCGGTCAGCGCGTCGAAGGCCAGCTTCATTTGCCAGCTTCGCTCGGGCCTGTCCACGCGCTCATCGGACGCCAGGTAGCGGTCCAGCTTCTTTTCCCTGGCCGCCGCCTTGCGCGCGACCTTCTTGGCAATGCGCCGCACTCCAGGCTGGTTGGGCTTCGTCGTGGTCTCGACGTGCCGCGCCTGTTCGCGTGTTCGGGCGATGTCCTGCCGGAAACGACGAACCTCCGCTTCCTGGTCGCGCCAGGCTCCCCATTGCCGATCGCGTTCGGCCAGATACTGGTCGAGATAGTCGCTGTAGTTGCCCTCATAGCCGCGCACGTTATGGCTGGTCGGGTCCAGGTCAAGGATGCGCGTCACCGTCCGGTCAAGAAAAGTGCGATCATGGCTGACGATGAGCGCCGCGCCGCGATAGCCCGCCAACCACGTCTCCAGCCACTCCAGCGTGGCAATATCAAGGTGGTTCGTCGGCTCGTCCAGTAGCAGCACGTCCGGTTCATCCAGCAACAAGCGGGCCAGCGCCAGGCGGGTCTTTTGCCCGCCGCTGAGTTCGCCCACCGTGCGCCCCGGTTCTAACCCAGCAAGGCCCAGGTTCGCCAGGATAGCCTGGACGCGCCCGTGATCGGCGCGGCCGAGTTGTTCAATCTTCGCATCGTAGGCGCGCTGAAGGTCATCCCGCGCCGGCTCGGCCGCCAGGGCATCGGCCAGGGAAGCTAGCTGCGCCTCCAGCGCCGCCACGTCGTCGCCCAGGCCGAGTATGTCGACCAGTTTCGTGCCCGGGTCCACTTCCAGACCTTGAGCCAGGTAACCCACGCGCAGGGTGGACGGCGTTAGCGCTACGTGGCCGGCGTCGGCGGCCTCCTCGCCGGCCAGGATGCGCAGCAGCGTCGTCTTGCCGCTGCCGTTCGGCCCGATGAGGCCCACGCGCTCGCCGGGAGCGACGGAAAAGGAGATATTTTCGAGGATGGATGACAGGTTGAAGAACTTGGTGATCCGGTTCACTGATAACATGAGTTCGCACCCTGGACGCGGCCGTGGCCAATGCGACGGCCGCCCGATCCGCCCGCGGCGGGCGATTGGCAACAACAACAGGGTTACAAGCGCGAACTCAGCTTATCATGAGTCACCTGATGGGGAGTGCGGTGTCCGAATACGACTGCAATTATAGCGGCGATTTGTCCGCCGCGGTGTATCCTGCTTAACGGCGGGGCCACAGATAGGAGAGACCGAGCACTAGTGAATATAGCGCAGCGCCGTCTGCGGCATGCTTAGGTATTCGACGCCGCTCTTGGTCACAAGCACGTCTTCTTCCAGGCTCATCATTCCCCGCTCCGGCACGACAACATGGAGTTCGAGGGTGAAGATATTGCCGGCCTCCACTTCCAGATCGCATATGCCCTGGTAGCGTTCCCAGCGCGGGCCAAGGACGGTTGCCCCGTCGTGGGCGGCGCGGCCGAGCAGATGGCCTAAAGCGTGCATGTACTCGGGATAGCCGTTATCGACGATGTACTCCCGCGCCACCTTGTCCACCTGCCAGCCGGGCACGCCGGGTCTAAGCGCTTGCGCCCCGGCCCGGATTGCGCCCAACACGACATCAAACGCCCGCTGGACGTCCGGCGGGGCCTGCGTCTCACCCTCATCCAGCACATACCACATGCGCTGGATATCGGAGCAGTAGCCGTTCTGCCTGATGCCGAGGTCAATGTGCAGGGTGTGGCCGCGGCGCAAGATCGCGTCACCGGGCGCGGCATGCCCCATGGCCGACTCCGGCCCGCAGGTGACGATGGGGTTAAACGGCTTGGGCCAGGCATAGCCCAGCCCCAGGCTATCGATGAGGTCATGGACAAAAGCGCCGATCTCGCGCTGGGTCATACCCGGCCGGGCAAAGCGCTCGATTTCGTCGAACACACGCTCCGTCGTCGCCACCGCGAGACGGACGCGCTCAACCTCGGCCGCGCTTTTCCGGCCGCGCAGAGCATAGATGATGTCGGCGGCCGAAACAAGCTTTCCCGCCCACGGCGAGTTTGCCAGATAGCGCTCCAGCAAGCGATACATGCCATGACTTAGGCCATCGGCGGCTACGTCGTTCTCGGAGAAGTTTACCGCGATGGCGCGCGGAGCGTGGGCCGCCAACGCCGCCAGCAGCGGCGCGCCGATGCCCTCGTGATAGGGCACTACCTCGTAGGCTTCAAGGGCGCGCACGTTTTCGGAATCGAAGTGACCCACGATAGCCGTGCGCCGGCCGTCGCGACTGATCAGAAAGGCCGACTGCCACGTCACGTCCCCGCCATAAATGAGTTCCAGCGCCGGGTCGGGCGCGAGCGATGTCTCGCGAACGAATGTCAGCCATAGATCGATGTCGAACTCGTTCAGGATCGCCGTCGCTTGGTCGAGCTTCTCGTGGATTAGTTGGATGTCGGACATAGGAGTGGGCCGCGATAAGCAGGTTGTATACCAGGAGTCAGCCGGTGAGTGCAGCCGTCATAGCTCGGCCGGTGGTCTGTCGTCCGTAGTCAGCGGCCGACGGCGGGTAACCGGTCGCCTACTCCTCCCGACTCAGGGCCTCATAGATCGCATTCAGGTCCTCGTCGGAGTAGTAGTGGATGACCACGCGCCCGCCCCGTTCACCGTGCTCGATATTGACCCGCGTGCCAAGCGCGCGCTCGAACCGGCTCCGTAATTCGGCCAGCTCGGGCGGCAATTGGCGGCGCGGACGCGGTTCCGGACGTCGATCGGCCAGCAACGAGGTCACAAGCGCCTCGGTCTGCCGCACGCTCAGATTCAGCTTAATGACCTGATTCATGGCCGCCGTCTGCGCTTCAGGGGTCTTAAGCGGCAAAAGCGTGCGCGCGTGCGCGCCGCTGATGCGCTCTTCGATAACGGCCGTCTGGATATTTTCCGGCAGGGTCAACAGGCGCAGCAGATTCGTGACCGTCGTGCGCGCCTTGCCCACGCGGTCGGCGACTTCCTCCTGGGTCAGCCCGAATTCGTCAACGAGTTGGCGATAGGCGTGGGCCTCTTCCAGCGCGTTCAGGTCCGCGCGCTGGATATTCTCGATCAGCGCCAGCTCGAGCATATCCTGCGGCGTCGTTTCCTTGACCACCACCGGCGCCTGCGTCAATCCCGCCAACTGCGAAGCCCGCCAGCGCCGCTCGCCGGCGATAAGGACATACCCCTCCATCGTCTCGGTCACTACCAGCGGCTGGATAAGCCCATGAAGCTTGATCGATGCCGCCAGTTCCGCCAGCTTCTCGGCGTCGAGCGCCGTCCGCGGCTGGCGCGGGTTGGGCACGATCTGATCGATCGGGACGAGGCGCACCACATCGGAGCGGGCCGGCCGCTCACCCCCGCTGGGGATCAGCGCGTCGAGCCCACGGCCGAGCGCCGCCCGCTTGCCGCCCGCCTGCTTAGCCATGCTCGGTTCCTCCGTTGCGCTGGTCACCGGCCAGCAGTTCGCGGGCCAGCACCTGATAGGCAATCGCCCCCGGCGACTGCGGCGCGTAGAAGTTGATCGGCTGGCCAAAGCTGGGCGCTTCGCTCAACCGGACGTTGCGAGGGATGATTGTCTTGAACACCTTATTGGGGAAGTGTCGGCGCACCTCTTCGACCACCTGCCGGCTCAGATTGGTGCGGCTATCGTACATGGTCATCATGACGCCGCGGATGTGCAGCGCCGGGTTGAGGTACTCCTGCACCAGCTGGATAGTTTTCGTCAACTGGGTCAGCCCTTCCAGGGGCAAGTACTCACACTGGACAGGGATGAGAACGCCATTGCGCGCCGCCGTTAGCGCGTTTACCGTGAGCAGGCCCAAACTGGGCGGGCAGTCGATGAGGATGTAGTCGTACTCGTCAACTACTTCGGCCAGGGCGCGCTGCAAACGATACTCGCGGCCGATAGCCTGTACCAGCTCAATTTCCGCCCCGGCCAACGATGGGTGTGAGGGCAGCACGTCGATCTTGTAATCGGAGTGGCGCCGCCGCACCCGGGCGACCGGAACCTGGTCCAGCAACAGCTGGTACGTTGAGGGCTCCATCTGGTTCTTGTCGTATCCCAGAGCGGAGGTGGCGTTGGCCTGGGGATCCAGGTCGATAAGCAGGACGCGGCGGCCAGTGCCGGCCAGATAGGCGCTCAGGTTAACGACCGTGGTCGTCTTGCCCACGCCGCCCTTCTGGTTGGCAATTGCGTAAATGTGGCCCATGTGGCGCGGGTTTCCTCTCACTGGCGCGCCGGCTGATGCATCATCTCAGCGAGCAGCCGGCGAATAACGTGCAACTTGGCCGGCAAGCCGCGCTCGCTCACCGAGGCGGCGGCTACCTGGTTGGCAAAGACCGCCGCATCCCACAGATTACCGTTCGTCTGGTGGAAGCGCACCAGGTAAGCGGCGGCAAAGATGTCTCCCGCGCCGGTCGCGTCTTTTACCTCCACCACGGGCGCGGGAAAGGCGCGCTGTTCGCCGCGGCAAAAGACGGTACAGCCTTCCGCCCCGGCGGTGACGACGAGCACGCGCGCTAATTGCCGGTATTCGCGCAGAATCGCCCGGTCGGCCAGGTCTTCAAGGCTGACGAACGTCGCCGCAGCCAGCGGTAGCACCTCGGCTGCCGTCGCCCAGGGCACCTGGCGCACGCGGCCTCGCTCGTCCCAGCGACGCATCCAGCCTTGCGGGCCGACGCCAACAACGCTGTCGTTGAACAGGTTGATGAGAGCCGGATCAACCTCGTCCGCTATCGGCCCCAAATGAACGATGGGCGCGCGCCGCCACGACGCGGGGACGTGTTCGGGAGACAGCCGGCCGGCGACAGCGTGAATGGTCTGCGTGCGCCCCTCAGCCGTATAGACGTTTTCGAAAACAGTGGTCGCCGGCGCTACAATCTGTCGCACCGCCACATCAGGCAACACGCCCGTCCAGTCATCCTCCAGCGCCGCGCTGGTGACGATTCCGGCGCGGCAGCCAAGCGCCCCGGCCGCCGAAGCGCAATAGGCGGCCGCACCCCCGACCGCGCGGCCGCTGGCTACGAGATCGTAGCAGACGTGACCGATAGCCAGGAAATCGACCGGCGGCAATGGGGATGCGTCGGCATGCATGAGTTCATTCTACCGCGGCGGCGGCTTTAGGCAAGATGAGCAATGGGCATGCCGGGAATGGGCCGCGGCCGCGGTTGCGTTCGCGCCCGAATCTGGCTAAGATTCGGCCTATGGCCAAGAGGATGTTCGACTCAAAGGTATTCCGCTCGCGGCCGCTCTTGAGTCTGCCGCAGGTGGTCTTCCTGCTGGTCATTGTTGGCGCTATCCTCATCGCCATTGATCTCAATCGCCGGGCCCAAACCGGCCGCCTGGTTGGCACGGGCGAAGAAGCGCTCCAGCTGCAGATCGAGCGCGAGGCGACGCGCCAGGTTGAGCTACAGGCTACTCTGGCATACGTAACCAGCGACGACTACGTAGCAGCCTATGCCCGCAATGAAGGGGGGATGATCCTGCCGGGCGAGAAGCGGGTCGTGCCCATGCTCCAAGAAGCGACGCCCGAGCCAACGGCGCTGCCGCCGGCAACACCCGATCCGGCGCTCGAGGCGCGGCCGTGGCAAGCCTGGTGGCGACTCCTGACCGATGCGCCCCAACCGAGCCGGTAAGTACTCCGCAACGGACTGGCACCTCGAAAAACGGATGAACACGGACAGGCAACCGATCTTGTCCGCATTCAACTGGGGGCTTCGTGTTGGTTCACTGCCGGTCAGGTAACCCAGAGCGACTTCATCAGCTCGAAGCCGATCACAACCTCGTCGCGGCCGACGCGCAGGCGCATGGGGCCGTTGAACGGCGCGCGCCCCATAATCTCCAGCCCCACGCCGGGCACTAGCCCCAGGCTGGCGAAGTATTGCAGCTTCTCTGGCTCGTGGGTGCGGACGCGGCTGACAGCCCCCTTGTGGCCCACGCCCAGATTGACGATGCACACGTCATGCACCGGGGGCAGTCGACCCTCCCGGTCGGGAATAGGCTCACCGTGGGGGCAGCGCTGCGGCCAGCCGGCCATCTCGGCCATGCGCTCCGTCAGCTTGTCGTTGAGGCCGGCGCTTAGATCGTCGGCGTGCTCATGAGCTTCGTCCCACGTAAAGCCCATGACGCTCACCAGGAACACCTCCAGGATGCGGTGGCGACGTATCTCGCGTAGCGCCTCCTCGCGGCCGCGCTCCGTCAGTTCTACGCCCTGATAGGGCACGTGCTTCACATAGCCCGCGCTCTGGAGGCGCTTCAGCATCCGGGGAATGGCCGGCGGCGAGACGTTCAGCCGGTCGGCCAGGCTGGTCGTGCTGACGGTCGGCGAGTCTTCCTGCAACCGGTAGATCTCGGCCAAATATTCGCGCATGGCCGCGCTTGGTTCCATGACGCCCGTCGGTTCCATGATTAGGACTGCGCCGCGCGCTCGAGTTGATCCAGAGTCCCTTCGATCAGGCGCACCAGATCGGCCAGCATATTCTCGTCGAAGCGGAACTCGGCTCCGGCGGCGGCGTAGAGGCCGGGCAGGTTGCGCGTGCCGCCGAGGCTCAGCGCTGAGCGATACGTGGCCACGGCCGCGCTCTGGTCGCGCAGCGCGTTGCGCCACACCTGGAGCGCGCCAACCTGGGCCATGCCATACTCAACATAGTAAAACGGGATGTGGAAGATGTGGAGCTTGCGATGCCAGCCGGTCGTCCGCTCCGCTTCGAAGCCCGACCAATCTACGCCGGGCATGAATCGCCCCCAAAGCGCGTCCCAGGCCTCATCGCAGCCCGCCGCGTCCAGGGCCGCTTCCGGGTGGGTATAGACCCAATGCTGGAAGGCATCGACGACGGCCATGTAGGGCAGAAAGGTCAGGATGCCGCTAAGGTGCTCTATTCGCGCCCGGGCTGCTTCGGCCTCGGTATAGAAGCCGCCGGCATCCTTCGTCAGATAGGGCGCCGCCAGCAGTTCCATGCCCATCGAAGCCACTTCGCAGAACTCAAGAGGTACTTCGGTCTGCCAGATGGTGGGCAGTGAGAAGGCGGCAAAAGCGTGGAAAGCGTGGCCAGCCTCATGGAGCATGGTCTGAACGTTGTCATGGCTGCCGACACCGTTCATGAAGATGAACGGCCGTTGGCGCCACGTCAGGCTGCTGCAGTAGCCGCCCAATGCTTTGCCGGGCCGGGTTTCCAGGTCGAGCAAGTTTTCCTCAGCCATGAGCGCAAGCTCGCGCGCCAGGGCCGGGTCGACGCGCTCCATGATATTGAGACTGCCCTGAATGAGCGCATCCTGCCCCTGATAGGGCTGCAAGGGCGGGGCATCGCTGGGGTCTACTTCGAGGTCCCACGGCCGCAGCCGGTCAAGCCCCAGCCGGGCGCGACGCCGCTCATAGACGCGCGCCGCCGCCGGCACGACGACCCGCTCGATGGCGTCGTGGAAGCGCAGGCAGTCGTTGGGCGTGTAGTCGAAACGGTTGTAAGTCCGGAAGGCGTAGTCGCGGTAATTGGGCAGGCCGGCGTTCTCGGCCACCTGCCGGCGCAGGGCCAGCATCCGGCGGTAGACGTCGTTCAGCGCGTCGCGCTTGTCCTGCCACAGGCCCATGATGAGCTTCCACGCCCGCTCGCGTGTGTTCCGGTCGGGCTCGCGCAACAGCGCGTCGAGTTGGCTCAGGTTGCGCTCCTCGCCCTCCCACTCGGCGGCCATGCCCCCGGTGATCTTGTCGTACTCCTGGCCCAACTTGGCCAGTTCCGTCAACAAGGGCACGTTGGCCTCGCGGAAGAGGTCAGCCTGATTGCGCATGTTGCGCAACACGATCGCCATGTCGGCGCCCAGCGCCGCATTGTCGGTCGTCGTCGCCAGGAGGCGCTCCTTCAACGCCTGATCAGCGCGGCGGTAATTGGGCTCAACATTTTCGATGAAGTGGAGGAAAGCGCGCTCGGCCGCTTCGTCGGCCGTGTCCAAAGAGGCGTTGATATAGGCCAAGGCGCCGGCTTCCTCAACCAGCCGGTTGAGTTGCGACCACTCATGCAGCCAGCCGGTCATATGGTCGCCGTCCAGCGAGCTTGTCAGAAGCGCCTCATAGCGGGCCTGGAATGGCTCCCAGTCGGCGCCGTCTATGGCGAAGGGCGGGTTGGGGATAGGAGATAGGGGCATAGGGGACTTCTCTCACAACAGGTTCAGGATTCGTCGCGAGTACCGATTCTAACAGAAATGCGCGCCAGGCTATAGACTATAGCACGGGCTGCCGGTCCGCTGGCGGTGGCGGAGAGCAAAAAAAGCTCTTGCGAGCGCAAGAGCTTTCTTGACGGTTGTGAGGCGACGACCGGATTTGAACCGGTGATGGAGGTTTTGCAGACCTCTGCCTTACCACTTGGCTACGTCGCCATAACAAGACGGCAGGCCCTGCGGCCTGCCGTTTCGCCTGAGCGGGCGACGGGATTCGAACCCGTGGCCTTCTCCTTGGCAAGGAGACGTTCTACCACTGAACCACGCCCGCATTCATTCCATCGTGCTGACCGGAATCGATGCCAGGACCCAGACTCGAACTGGGGACACCTTCATTTTCAGTGAAGTGCTCTACCAACTGAGCTATCCCGGCCAGTGGGATCTGCGCTGTTAAAGGTAAGGGGATTCTATCGAATTGGGCCGGGGCTGTCAAGTAAAATGAGGATTGCCCTCAGCCGGGCGATTGACAACCGCCGGGCATGGGGCACAATTGCCCGTGGGAGTGGTTGTGTCCCGGTGGATGCTGCGGTCTTCAAAACCGTTGGCCGGTCGCGCTGAGCGAGCGGCGGTGGGTTCGACTCCCATCCACTCCCGCTGCCTGACCTCCCAACACCACAGGCCATTCATCCGCCGCTGAGCGGCGGATGAATGGCCCTGGCGCTGTCGGTCAGCGGCCGCGGCGTTTACTGACCGAAGATGTCGGCCGGGTCAATCGAGTCAGGCACGCTGCCGGTGCCGCCGCTGCCGGCTCGCGTCGTGATGACGCCGCTGTAGATGACCGCCGGCTTCTCATACGGGCGGCGGTCCGCTTGCCTTTCAGCGGGTGCCACTTCTTCGCTCCGCTGCATGTTGTTATCCATCGTGTGTTTCGGTTCCTGTACTGTCATGATGACCCTCATGCTCAGGAGCGTGCGGGTTGCCGCCGCAGATAGCTCACAACGCCCAGCGTCGCGCCGACCAGCAAGGCCAGACCCGCCACCGCCGCCAGGCCGCTCCGCGCCGGACCGCTCACGGCGATGTCGCTGAGGCGAATCGCCGTCGGGCCGGGCACGAAGCCAAGGTCAACGGTGCGGTTCGAGTTCGTGCCGTCGCCGTCCACCGGCGTGTCCGGTTCGCCGCCGACGCTCAGCGTGGTGGCGAAGGTTACGATTGTCTGCTGGCCCGTCAACGGGAAGCCATTGTCGTCGTTCTTGACGTTGTTGTCGGGGTCGATCTGGCCCGTCGCGCTGCTCGTCGCGCCACTCAACGGCTGGCCCGAACCGAACTCCGAGGCCGGAATGACCACGATGTAGTTGCCCGGCGGGAGGCCGGCGAAGGTATATTCGCCGTTGGCGTCCGACGTTGTCGAAGCGACCAGGGTATCGCCGGGTGTATACGTGCCGCTGTTGTCAACGTCGCTGTAGAGCTGCACATCGACGCCGGCGATGCCCGGTTCCGTACCGTTGCGGATACCGTCACCCAACGTGCCGCCGCCGGCGCCGTTGTCGCTCCAGAGAGCGCCGCCAACCTTGAGCGGCGGCTGCAACTCGAAGTCGCGATCCACCACGTCCTGGCCCAACGTCAGCGTCACCGCGATATTGTTCGGATTGCCGCCGTCGGCGTCCGCCAGGTTGTCCCGGTCGACGGGCGTGGCGATGGTGACCTGGTACTGGCCGGGTTCGAGGCCGGTGAAGCTGTAGTTGCCGCCCGAGGTCATCTGGTTGGTCAGCACGTCGTCGGGCGTGTTCAGGAAGCCATCGTCGCCCGCGTAGCGCAGCGTGACCTGCACTTCCGTGTAAGGCGTGTCGCCGCCGTCGCACAGGCCGTTGCCGTTGCCGTCGCAGACCGAGCCGCTGATGCTGCCGGGGTCTTCCAGATAGCCGAAGTTCCGTCCGGTGATGGCCGCGCCGTTAACGGTGACCGTCGTCTGGTTGTTGCAGCCGGCGCTTGGGCATACGCTATCCGGGTCGCCCGTCTGATAGAAGGAGTTCGACGGCAGAGTGGTTGTATCCACCTTGACCACGTAGGTGCCGTTCGGGTTGCCGGGGAACGTGTAGTTGCCGCTGGCATCCGTCTGGACGCAGGTGATCACGGTCGTCCCGTCGCTCTGGTAGAGGCAGACGGTCACGTTCGCCAGGTTGGGTTCCGTGCCACCCTTGACGCCGTTGCCCACGCCACCGCCGCCCGCGCCGTTGTCGTTCCAGATGTTGCCACTGATCGGGAAGGTACCCGCTGGCGCCTGGTAGCCGAAGTCGACGTTGGTCAGGGCGTTGCCGCCGGCGATGACCGCGGTGATGGTGCTGTCGCAACCGACGCCGCAGGCCACGCCCGGGTCGCCCTCGCCGCGCGCCACGTAACCGGCCGGCAGCGTCGTCGTGTCCACCTTGACGACGTAGGTGGCGTCGGGCAGGCCGAGGAACTTGTAGAAGCCAAAGCCGTCGGTCGCCGTCGTGGCCAGCAGGGTCGTCCCGTCGGCCGCGTAGAGGTTAACCGTCACGCCGCCGATACCCGGCTCGCCGGCGTTCTGCTGGCCGTTGCCGTTGGCGTCGTTCCACACACGGTCGCCGATAGAGCCGGGATTGTCCACGCCGAAGTCGAACCCGGTATATTCCACGCCGGCAACGGCCGTGAACGAGATAGTCAGCGGCGTCGTGGGCTCCGTCAGGGTCGAGTTGATGGCGTTCACGTCCAGGCTGGAGTAGCCGATCGTGTAGTTGCCCGGCGGCACTATGAACTTGTACTCGCCGTTCGCGTCCGTCTCGGTGCTCAGATTGACCGGGTTGCCGCCGAAGTCGGTGCCGATGAGCGTCACCGTGACGGTCTTCGGCCCGACCGAATCGTAGAGGCCGTAGTCCGCGCCGTTCAGCACGCTGTCGTGGTTGACGTCGTGGAACACCGTGCCTTCGACCTCGGCCGACTCGATCACGCCAAAGTCAGCGTTTGTCTCATTGGTGCATATCAGGCCCACGCACGAGATCGTGACCGGGTAGGTGCTGCCCGTGGTCGTCACCATGAAGCCGATCAAGCCGGCGTTGGCGCTGCTGGGCGGCGCGGGCACCTGCTGCTCGTCCACCTTGACGACGTATTCACCGGGCGGGATATTGGGGAATACGTACAAGCCGTTGGCGTCAGTCGTCACCGCCGCCAGGATGGGCTCGCCGGGGTCAATTGCGTCGTTGTTATTGAGATCCTTGTACAGCGTCAGCGTCGTGTTCGGCGCGCCGATCTCGGCTCCGCCGTCCTGCACGGTGTCGCCGTCCAGGTCGTACCAGACGAAGTCACCGATGCTGCCGCTGGGTAACGGCGTCTCAACCTCGTTGCTGGGCGTCTCCGGAATAGTCTCCTTACCGGGAGCTACCTGGTAGTCGCCCGGGTCGCAGGCCAGGCCGCGGTAGTTGGTGGTCCCCGCCGGCAACGTCGCGACGCTGGTCGCCCCCGCCGTGGCGACGTCGATCTCCCACAGGTTATCGGGCACGGCGCTGCCAGTGCCGGTCACGCCGTGAAGGACCGTGCCGCTGCCCGAAGCCAGGAAGCTGAGGTCAGCCATGTCGTTGAGGCCAAGCGCCGTATCGTCATTAATCAGGCGAGCCACGTCAGTTACGGCCCCGGTTACCTTGTTGATGGTTACCAACCGGTCCAGATCGTTGCTGCCGGCCGTCGAGTCGTTGGCGATGGCGTACAGCACGCCCGATGTCGGTTCGAAGGCGATGTCGGCGACGTTGTAAAGCGCCGTCGACAGCGTGTTCGTCTGGACAACGACGTAATCGATCGCCAAGCCAAAGGCGTTCTGAACCGCCTGGCCCGTCGTCGGGTTGATCTGGAACAGGATGTCCAGCAGCGTATTGTTGACGTTGCCGTCCTGGCGGCGGCCGATGGCGTACAGGTTGCCGCTGATCGGATCGAAGGACAGGCCAGTGATGTAGGTCGTGGCCTGCACGCCAAGGGAGCCGCGCAGCGAACCGCCGCTGGTGATGTTGTTGGGCAGCGCCGTGGCTACACCCGTCGTCGTATTGAGGGTGTAGAGCTGGTTGTCAGACGCGCCATACAGCACCGTCCCCGCCGGGTTCCAAGCCAGCGCCTCGAGGTTGGCCGTGCCGGTCGCGCCGAGCGTCGTCGGCGTGCCATCCTCGGCGATGACGTACAGGGTGTCGGTGCCCGCGAAGTTAACCGTGTAGCACAGGTCGGGCGTCAACTGGGTATAGATATCCGGCTGGCGCGAGTAGATGAAGCCCTGGTTGATCACCTCCGTCAGGCTGTTCGGATTGTCGATAGTCACCTGGAAGGTGAGCGGCGGCGAAACCAGGACGCTGTTGCTGGTGGCCGCGCTGAAGTTGACCACGCCGCCGCCCTCAGCAGGGGGCAACGTGCCGCTGGCCGGGGCGCTGAACTTGACGCTGCCCGGTACCGCGCCCTGTGTGGCGGTGCAGACCCACTGCCAGACAACGGCATCGGTGGTCGTGCCGTCCAGATCGTCGTTGGCGCTGAGCAGCACGGGCGGGTTCGGGCAACTGGCGCTCGCGCCGTTCACTCCGGTGGGCGTGAGCGCGCCGGGCGTCACGTTGTCAATGATCGCCTCGGCCTTCAGCGTAATCGCAACCTTGATGTCATCGCCACCCGTGACCAGCGTCGGCTCGGCGGCCAGGCTGTTGGTGCGCGTGCCGCCCGCCGTAGGCGCGGTGTAGCGCACCTGCAAGAGCGGCTCCAGGCCCACCGCCTCCCGGCTGGAGTACTTGGCCGTGCTGTTGCTGCCGGAAACCGGCAACAGGATCATGCCATTGTTGGCGAACGTTCCCGCCAGCCAGCCCTGGGCCAGGGTCGTGACGTTGACTGAGTTGTAACCGAGCAGGTTAGCCGTGAAGCTGCCGTAGGTCGTGGCCCCGAAGTCGCCGCCGGCGGTCGTCCAGGGCGTGCCGGTCAGCCGATTGAGCCACGTGACCTCGTTCTGCAGCCAGGGGTTGGTCACGCGGCGGATCTCGACTGTGTGATTGGCCACCTGCGTCGTGTTGATGCGGAACTGGGCGCTGTTGATCGTCGCCGCCGCCGGGATGGTAGACAGGTCGAACTGCACCAGCGCGCGCTGCCGCTTGGCCGTACTCGTGTCGTACTTCGTCTGCAGCGTGGTGCTGGGGCCATTGTTGGTTGTCGGGTTGGCGGCGTCGATGTAGCTATCGCGGATAGCCGTCAGCGTCGTGTCGACGATGGACGAGACGTACGTAACCTCAAGATACGGCGGGCTGGCGCTTTCGCTGCTGCTGTACTTGATGGTGTTGTTGCCGCCGGCCGGCGTCGTCGGCACCAGGATCATGCCGTTGTTGGGCACGCTGCCGTCGTACCAACCCTGCACCAGGCTCGTCACCGGCACATTGGTGTAGCCGTTGGCGGGCGGGGTCGGGTTGAAGGTGTTGTAGATCGTGCCGGTGAAGTCGCCGCCGGCGGTCGCCCAGTTGAGCGCCGTGGCCTTGTTGCGGCTCAGCCACGTGACCTGGGACTCCAACCAGCTATTGGTCAGGGCGTGAATCTCGACCGTGTGGTTGTTATCGTCGGTGACGTTGATCCGGAAGTTGGCGCTATTGATAACCGATCCGGGCGGGATGCTCGACAGGTCAAACTGGAGCAGCGCGCGCAGCCGCTTCGCGGCGTTGGCGTCGTACGTCGTCCGCAGTTCGGTGGTGTTCTTGATCTCCGCCGGTTTGTCCGCGTTGATGTAGGCATCCTGCGTGGCATAGATGCGCGCCGTCTGCGTGCAGCCGCCGGGCGTAGGCACCAGATAGTTGATAACCAGCCGCGGCCGCTTGTTGACATCCGTCGCCGTCCGCGAATGGAAGGTGACCGTGCCCGTATCGGAGCCATTGGCCAGCAGGACCAGGCCGCCGTTGGTGAGGCTGCCGTTGATCCAGCCCTGAACGGCGGTCGAGACGTTGGTCGAGTAGGTTAACTCGTCCACCGCCGGGATGATCGTCCCCAGCGACGCGCCGTAGGGCGCAGCCGTGGCGAAGTTGGCATTTGCCCCGTCCCAGCCCGACCCCAGGCCGTTGCAAGTGGCCGCGTTCCAGGTCGCGCCACTGCCCACGGAAGCGCAGGCAGCGTTGTTGCCCGTGCCCTCGGTCCAGGTCCGGTTCAGCGGTCTGACCTGGGCCGTGCGATTGGCGTTCTGCCCGCCCTCCACGGTTACCAGGAACTGGGCGCTCTGGAAGATGGCCCCGCCGGGCAGCGTGCCGCCGCTGACGGCGAAGTGCACCAGTGAGTGGTGGATGTTGTTCGAGTCAACGCTCAGCGTGGCGATGCCGCCATTGTTGTTGCCGGGCGAGGCCGAGTTGATGAAGGTATCGGCGTCGGCTGTCAGCGTCGTCGAGGCCGGGCAGAAGAACGACCCGAGATTGGCGCTGGGCGCGCCGGGCGTGTTGCTGCCCAGATTCCATTCCACCTCATCGGCCGCCGCGTTGTACGTGCCGTTTTGAGCCACGCTCTGGAACGTTGTGCCGTCGGGGATGGGGTCCCAGATGGTCAGTTCGTTCAGCAGGGTCGAGCCCGGATAGCGCGGGAAAAGGGAGTAAGTCAGCGTTGTACCTGGCGCTTGCGCCCCGGTCGGGCTGACTTCCTTGCGCAGCAGGGGCACAAACGGGAAGTCCACGTCCGTGCGGTCCGTGCCGCTGGGCAGGTCGGTAACGGCGATTTCGTCCTTCGCCGGCGCGTAGCCGACCGGGATGTCGGGATCGGTGTTGTCGATGTCGACAATGTAGTCGCCGGGCGCGAGACCGGCAAAGGTGTACTGGCCGTTGGCGTCGCTGGTGGTTGTCGTCAATAACACGTCGGCCGCGTCGAGCACGCCGTTGCCGTTCACGTCCTTGTAGAGCCGGACGTCGACGTTGGGCACGGGCGGCTCGCCGCCGGTGCACAGGCCGTCCTCGTTGCTGTCGATGCAGAGTTGATCGCCGATGGAGCTGGGTGGGCTATCGAAGAAGCCGAAGTCAGCTTCGTCGAACGTGCCGGTCAGATTGGCCACCGGGATGAGCAGCGGCGTCGAAGCGACGTAGGGGTTGGGGTAAAAGCCGTCTACCGCCGGGTCGGCCAGCGAGACCTCCACCAGGTAGTCAAGGTCTTCGGCCAGGCCGGTGAAGCTGTAGTTTCCGCCGCCGGCGCTGGTGGTCGTGGCGATCAGCGTATCGCCGGGGTCAATGACGCCGTTGCCGTTGGTGTCTTCGTACAGTTTGATCGTCGCGCCGTTGATGCCAACGTCGCCGCCGTCGAAGACGCCATTTTCGTTCACGTCGTCGAAGACCTTATCGCCGATGACGCCCGAGCCGCCCGGCTTGAGCCCGAAGTCGATATCGAGGTTCTGGCTCATCGCCGTAGGCAGGGTGACGGTCGCCTGGCCGTTGAGCGGCCCTTGCGGGTCGGCCGTCACCGTATAACCCGGCGGCACGTCAACCACGACACAGTAGGTAGCGTTGGTCAGCCCGCTGAAGAGGTAATTGCCGTTGGCGTCGGTTGTCTTTGTCTGCAGCGGCGCGCCGGCCGGCGGACATGCGCCGGCATACAGGGTGACGGTCAGACCGGCCGCGCCCTCGTCGCCGGCGTCCTGGACGCCGTTGCCGTTCCAGTCGTGGTACACCGTATCGCCGATGGAGCCGCCGCCCACGTTGACGCACGCCAGGCTACCGCTGGTCAGCGGCGTGCCGCCCTGGGTTACGGTGAAGACGTTGCAGTATTCGCCCGGTGGCGCATTGGCCGCTACCTGGGCCGAAAACTTGATCTGCAACTTCTGCCCGGCGTTGATGGCCCCGGGCACGGTGAAGATGGGCTTATTCGGGTCGCTGCTGTTGACGGTCGTCGTGCCCGTGACGTTCGCGCCGTTGATAGTGACGCTGTCCTTGCTCAGATAGGTGAACCCCGCCGGCAACAGTTCGCTGATCGTCACCGGGCTGCCGGTGGGGCCGGTGCCGACGTTATCCACGGTCACCGTGTATTGCACTGTCCCGCCCGGCGTGATGCTTGTCGGTGTCACCGACTTGCTCTGCCTGAGATCGGGTATCAGGCCAACGATGACGACTTCCTCAGTGCAGGACAGGTAGCCTCCAGGCGCCTCAACGCAGAGCGTATTCGTTTGCGGTCCGGTGCCTGTCGCCTTGACCGTCACCGTGGCGGAAAACGCCTGGCCGCGCATCAGGCTGGGCACGTTCCAGACCAGCGGATTCGGGCCGGAATTCTGCGCCGGGCTGGCGCTGACGAATTGCAGGCCCGAGGGCAACGTGTCCTTAATGACGACGTTGGTATAGTCGGTGTCGATATCGAGGTTGTAGACCTTGAGCGTGAACGTGAAGGTCTCGCCCGGGGCGACGATTTGCTTGGATGCGGTCTTGATCGGGCCGAGGCAGGCGTTCCACGAGATGCGGGACGGCTCGTAGTAGCGCCACAGGTGGTCCTTGCCGTTGTCGTTGCCGCCGGCGTCGCCGCCGAAGGCGCCGGCATCGAAGACCGGGCAGCCGCTGGCGTTGACGATGTTGGCCGGGTTGACGACCTTGATCTTGACCCAGACATATTCCGGTACGAGGTCCGACACCTGCCCGACGCTCCAGCGCACGACGTTGGGCGTGTTGTTGGTCTGGCCGGTGGTTGTCGGGAGAGGGTTGGTTACAAGGTTGCGGCCGAGGTTGCTGGCGTCGATTGAGGCAATGCCCAGGGTAGTCGATTTCAGGCCGGGCACGTCGTAGGAGACGCGACTGCCGGGGTACTGGATGCGCTGCCACGGCCCCATCTGGTTGCTGGCTTCGCGCATATCGGCGGCCGTCTTGGGGCTAAGACGCCAGAAGTCCCAGTCGAAGTCCCAGGCATAGCCGCTCTGCGGGCCGGCGACGCCGTTGCCGAGGCCCCAGGGCGAGTTACCGCGCTGGTCAGGCGTGTCAACGATGGCCGTGATGGGGCTCTTCGCGCCCCAGGCCAGCAATTGCTCGGCGTCCCACTTGTTCAGCGGCAAAACCACGTCGCCGGAGTTATTGGTCAACAGGTTATCGCCGCCGGTGCCGATGCTCTGGTCATAGCCGCCGGTCTCGGCCCAACTGTCGTAATTGGTATCGGGGCTCGTGGAGAAAAAGATACCGGTGTCACCATAGACGCCGGCGATCGTGCCCCGCATCAGACCCGTTCCATCCTCGACGACCTTGGCGGAGACGCCGTTGACGTTCGGTCCCAGGGTCAGACCGATGAGGCCCGCTTGCGCCTTCGCGCCAATCGGCCCGTCGCCAATGGCGATGAGCGACTGGCCCTTCATCGCCACCTTGTCCCAGCCGTTGATGCCATCGGCGGGGTTGCTGCCGGTCTTGACGTAGGCGACATCGACGACCTGGGTTCCGGTCGGGATGTAGAAGTCAAGGTAGCCACCCACGCCGGTGGACGTGCCATCGCGCGGGATACCTTTGATAATCAGGCCGAGCTCGTCGCCGGCCTGCAACAGGGGCGTTCCCGGAACCCAACCGCCCGCGATGCGCGCGTCCAGCAACGCCTGGGTGTTGGGGTCGAAGAACATGTCGGCCAACTTGGTCTGCAAGTTGTGGGCCATGGTCGTGCTGCTCTGCGTCAGCAGCAGCGCGACGCCGAGTAGCAGCATGGCCAGCAACAGGGCGAGTCGGCGAATTGGGTGAGAGCGCCTCGTGAGGTTCATGGTTTCTTCCACTCCCTGGTCAAGAATGATAAGGGTTCCTGCCGGTCAACCTGTAAACTGAGAAGGACGCTAAGCGTCCTCGGGCGACCCTTCGGAAAGGCACAGGGTTGCGACGTCAAGCATACGTAGCGGGCCTTTATGAACCCCGGCAGGTATTGATGCCCGGTACTCATAGTAAGCCCTTCCCTTCTAACATGAAGGCTAAGACTACTGTATTACAGGGCATATTAATAAGCAATATGGCCCGTGACTCAGGGCTATATTCCCCACAAGTTTTCACGCGCAATTCACTCAAACCGCGGCGAATGAGAGCAAAGAGTCGTAGCGTGGCGTCATTGATGCCATTGAGCAGGGTCTCGCTTCGCCGGGAAATGGGTCGGTCGGGCTCAAACCGCAAGTAGCAGTCCCCTATTCCAAGGGACTGCAAGGGGTCTGCCAGAATGCCCGAAAGGCGGACAGCAGAGGTGCTATTGGCCCGAAAGGCGCAGGGAATAAGCGGCGGGCTGAAGCGTTTCCGGCGCGAGCGCGGCGATAATGAGCAGCGGGCGGCGGCGACCGGCAACGGCCTGGAAGCTGAATACGGCGTGACCGTCCTCGACCGGTACCTGGTCGACCGCCGGTTGCCCGTCGCGGTCAAAAGTGACCAGTTGTAGCCGCCACTCCTGCGGCAATTCGCCTGTCGCCCGGGTGAAGCCCTCGGCCGTCCAGCCAGCGCCGGCCGTCTCCACATCGTCATCGAAACCGATTTCGGGGATGGCGATATCGTCGAGGGCAAAGCCGCCATAAGTGAGAATCAGATCGGTGACGTACTCGAAACGCAGGAGGATTTCCGCACCGGCATAGGGGGTCAGATCGATTGATTCATCCAGCCACGTCCGACTGCGCCCGGTGTAGAAGCGGTCGGCAAAGGCGGTGTTGGAGGGGTCGTCGGCCGTGTCCAGGCCGTGCATGTTGGCCGCCACCAGCGGCTGCCAGCGCTCGCCGCCGTCAGTCGACACGCTGACGTAAGCGAAGTCGTAGCCCCGCTCGATATCGGCATAGACGCGGTAGGTCAGCGTGGCCGCGTCCACCGACCGCAGGTCTACGGACCGAGTCAGCCGGGGATTGCTCTCGTTGGCCCGCTGGGCATACCAAAAGTGGTCGCCCGAAGGCGCATCTGCGCCCAGGAGCGAGACCGAGGCCGCACCGTTGAAGTCGATGCGGAACTCGCCGCTGGAAGGCAGCGCGTAGTAGTCGGCGGCGTACTGGGATACCGTCGTCGCGAACTGCGCGGGCAGGCGATCGACGGCCGTGGGCGTCAGCGGCTCCAGGTCCGGCCCATCCCAGCGGTAGCGCTCAGGCGCGGCATCGTTGTCCTGAATAGCCATCGCCACCAGCCAGTCAAGCCACAGCGACTCGCCCGTCTCGTCGCGCCCGGCGGCCGCGGCGGCGGCGTCCACCGCCCGTAGTCCCGGCTCGGGCCGTCGCGAATACTCGCGGTAGACCGCCGGCCCTAGCCGATCATATAGGAAGCGATTGACTAGATACCCCTGACCGTAATAGGGAATGGTGTTCTCATCCGTCCAGCTATTAAGCTGCTGATCAGGGTTAGCCAGAAATAGGCCGCCCCGCGCTTGCGGCCCCAGGGTGAAACCGACGAGGTCCTCGGCCAGCATCGCCGCGCCCTCGATGAACCAATCTTCGTCCCCCGTGTCATAGCTGCTGCCGAGCATATGGCGCAACTCGTGCGACAACACATCGAGGTAGTTTTCAGTGCCATATTGCCGGACGTTCATCACAAACATGGGCCGCTCGTTCGACAGCGGGTTGACCGCCACCGGGAGCAGATCGCGCGAACTGAAGTAGCCGGCCAGCCGGCAGGCGTCGGGGTCATCGCACAGCGCCGCGGCCGACGCGTGCACCACGTGGACGCGACCTCCCGGCGGCGGGCTGACGCCAAAGGTCGCGTAGAGCGTGTCGTAGATGCTGTCGAACGCCGACGTCACCGCTTTCAGTTCCGTCGCGTCCGGGTGAACCTCGGCCGCCGTGTCAAACCAGAAGTAAGCGTTGTCGCCAATGCTCAGGAGTTCGGCCGTAATCTGGCTAACCGTGTTGCTGTCCACGTTGCCGATAGTGAACGTCTCTGTGTCGCCTACGGCCAGGTCCGAGGGCGCGGGCGGCGTGGCGACGGCGGCATCGATGCCCCGATAGGCCACCGCCAGGCGAACGTCGTCGCGGAGTGGCGGCGCGGTTTCAGCCAGCTCGCGGGCCACGGCGGCGCGGTCTACCCCGAGGGATAGTGACGGGCCGGCCGGGCTCGGCGCTGGGGTCGTGGCGGGCGCGGGCGTCCGGCG
>CAZSOD010000001.1:91165-118409 GCA_964608255.1 uncultured Ardenticatenaceae bacterium | reverse complement strand
TGGAAGGGTATGACCGACTACGTGAGTGGCGCGGCCGACCTGGATACCGTCCTGACCGAGATCGACGCTTCTTGGCCGGCGCAGTAGGCGACTGACCCTGTGGTGGGGTTGCCGATTCGTTCGGCAACCTCCACCCAGCGGCGCGGGCGGCCGTTCGCGCGGTCGCCCGCGCCGCCTTTGACAAGGAGGACGTGGCGCATGCAACTTGACGTTAAAACCAAAACGAATCGCGTGGGCTTGGGCACCCGCATCCTGACAAACGTTCTGCGCATCCTGTTCCCCATCGCTATCCTGGCCATTGCCTTCCTAGTGATGTATCTGGGTTTCGACTTCCTGCGAGCCGGATCGGCGCCGAAGTGGCTGATCGCGATCGTGGCGATCGTGTGGGGCGTCGGTGGCGTCGCCGCGCTCTACTGGATTTTCAACTGGGTCGTCGAACGGATGGACGACACGTGGCGCGGACGCATCCAGCCATTTGTGTTCGTTGGCCCGGCGGCGGCCATGCTCATCTGGTTCCTGGCCCTACCGGTCTTGCGTACCTTCTGGCTGAGTCTGTTCAACCGCGACGGCCCGCCGGAAGGCTGGCTCAACTGGGGCGATCTGGGCGGCAGCTTCGCCGCCTTGGGCGAGCGTTGGGTGGGTCTCAGTAATTACCTCGCCGTCTTTACCGACCGGCTCATGCTTGAAGCGTTCCGCAACAATATTATGTGGATCGTCTTCGGGGCGACGCTGACTGTCATCTTCGGTCTGCTCATCGCCGTGCTGGCCGATCGCAGCGGCTTCGAGCGATTAGGCAAGTCGGCTATCTTCCTGCCGATGGCCATCTCATTCGTCGGCGCAGGCGTTATCTGGAACTTCATCTACGAGGTGCGGCCCGTTGACGCGCCGCAGATCGGCCTGCTGAACGCGTTAGCCGTCGGCCTCGGCGGCCAGCCCCATCCTTACCCGGCGTGGACGCAAATCGCCCCGTGGAACAATCTGTTCCTCATCGTCATCGTCATCTGGCTCCAGACAGGCTACGCGATGGTGCTCTTCTCGGCCGCTCTCAAAGGCATCCCCGCCGAGTTAATGGAAGCCGGCCGCGTCGATGGCGCAAATGAGATTCAGATATTCTTCGGCATCATGGTCCCCTACATCATGGGTACCATCATTACCGTCAGTACCACGGTGGTCATCTTCACCCTGAAGATTTTCGACGTCGTCTGGGTCATGACGGGTGGCCAGTTCGGTACCGACGTTATCGCTACCCAGTTCTACAGGCAGTCGTTCACGGCCCGCAACTCCGGCTATGGCTCGGCGATCGCCATCGTCCTGCTCATCGCCATCGTGCCGGTCATGATCTACAACCTGAAGCAGTTCCGCGAGCAGGAGGCGTTCTAACATGGGCAGCATACAGAGACAACGACGCATCGGCAGCCTGTTGGTGAACGGCGGCCTGCTGCTGATAATCCTCCTCTGGACCATTCCGACCATCGGCCTGTTCGTTTCCAGCTTTCGCAGCCGTGAGGCTATCCAAACGTCAGGGTGGTGGAACATCTTCCCCCACCGCGCCTACACGACCGTCGGTGACCCGCTCGATCCCCGCGAAATGGGTCTCGATGCGACCGGGCCAATGGCTATCGGCGGTGGGGAGGCCACGTTTGAGGAGCTGCGCCAGGGCTACAACGCCCCCGACGGCCGCTACTATGTCTGGATCGGCAACCGCCGCCTCGGCCGCATCGAGGTTCAGGAGCAGAAGTGGACGGTCGACTGGGATTTCACCGGCGCGAACTACCAGCAGGTGCTGGCGGGCAAGAACTTCGAGTACACCCGTCCCGACGGGACGGTCGAGGTCATCCCCGGTGATGACTTTGTCAGCGCTTTCCTGAACAGCCTCGCCGTGGCCGTGCCGGCTACCGTGATCCCCATTCTGGTGGCTGCCTTTGCGGCCTATGGCTTCGCCTGGATGCGTTTCCCCGGCCGGCGCACGCTGTTTATCATGGTTGTGGCCCTTCTGGTCGTACCGCTGCAGATCGCCCTCGTGCCCATCCTGCGCGACTTTCGCGGGCTCGAACTGAATGGCACGTTCCTGGCCATGTGGCTGGCCCACACCGGCTTTGGCTTACCGCTGGCGACCTACTTGCTGTTCAACTACATCAGCGGCCTGCCCCGCGAGACCCTGGAGTCGGCATTCATCGACGGGGCGTCGCACTTCACCGTCTTCCGGCGGCTCATTCTGCCGCTGTCGGTGCCGGCGCTGGCCTCCTTCGCCATCTTCCAGTTCCTGTGGGTCTGGAACGACTACCTGGTGGCCCTCATCTTCCTGGGCGGCAACCCGGAGACCAAGGTCATTACCCAGCGGCTGGCTGACATCGTGGGCTCGCGCGGCAACGACTGGCACCTGCTGACCGCCGGCGCGTTCATCACGATGCTGCTGCCGCTGATCGTGTTCTTCAGCTTGCAGCGCTTCTTCGTCCGTGGCCTGCTGGCCGGGTCGGTCAAAGGCTGATCCTGAACAGCGGGCAGCAGAGAGCGTAAAGGAGCAGGTGGGAAGACATTCTCCCCTGCTCCTCCGCTTCCACCCACCCGGCACGGCTATCCGCCAACTTAAAACTCTCCCGGAGCGACAACACTCATGCCCGACAAGCCCTGGTACCAGGAAGCTGTCTTCTTTGAGCTCAATGTCCGCGCTTACTGCGACGCCGACGGTGACGGCAACGGCGATTTCCGCGGCGCAATCACCAAGCTCGATCACATTCGTTCCCTGGGCGTGGATTGCATTTGGGTTCAGCCCATGTATCCGTCGCCCTTGCACGATGACGGCTATGACGTCGCCGACTACACTGGCATCCACCCGGACTGCGGGACGCTGGAGGACTTCAAGGCCTTTCTCGACGCCGCCCACGCCCGCGGTCTGAAGGTCGTAACCGACCTTGTGATGAATCATTGCTCGGCCGACCATCCCTGGTTCCAGGCCGCGCGGCAGGACCGCAACTCTCCCTATCGCGATTACTTCGTCTGGAGCGACACGCCGGAAAAGTACCGTCAGGCGCGCATCATCTTCCTGGACGTGGAGCCGTCGAACTGGACCTATGACGAAGTGGCCGGGCAGTACTTCTGGCACCGCTTCTACGCCAACCAGCCCGACCTGAACTTCGACAATCCCGCCGTTCACGAGGAGATGCTCCACATCTTGCGCTTCTGGCTCGACCTGGGGGTGGACGGCTTCCGCGCCGATGCTGTGCCCTATCTCTACGAGCGCGAAGGGACGAACTGCGAGAACCTGACGGAAACCCATGACTTTCTGAAAAAGGTGCGCCGCCTGCTCGATGAAGAGTATCCCGGCCGCGTCCTTATTGCTGAGGCCAACCAATGGCCCGAGGACTTGCTGCCCTACTTCGGCGACGGCGACGAGTTCCACATGTGCTTCCATTTCCCCAGCATGCCGCGACTGTTTATGGCCCTGAAGAAAGGCGACAAAACGCCGATCCTCGACATTTTGGGTCGCACACCGCCTATCCCGCCGGGCACGCAGTGGATGACCTTCCTGCGCAACCATGACGAACTGACGCTGGAGATGGTAACGCCAGAGGAACGGCAGTGGATGTGGGAGCAGTATGCGCCGGAGCCGCGCATGCGCCTGAACCTGGGTATCCGCCGCCGGTTGGCTCCGCTGCTGGAAAATGACAAGGCGCGCTGGCTGGCGCTCAACGCCCTGTTCCTGTCGCTGCCGGGCACGCCCATCCTTTACTATGGCGACGAGATCGGCATGGGTGACAACATCTGGCTGCCCGATCGTCACGGCTGTCGCACGCCAATGCAGTGGTCAGATGCGAAGAACGCCGGCTTTTCCGCGGCCGATACGACTTATATGCCGGTCATCGACGAGCCGCCCTTCAGCTACCGCCAGGTAAACGTCGCCGCACAGGAAGGGGATGAGCGTTCCTACCTGAACTGGACGCGCTACCTGATTCGCACGCGCCAGGAGCGGCGCGCCTTGCGCGCGGGGTCGTTGGCCTGGGCGGAGACGGGCGACGTGGCGGCGCTGGCCTTCCGTCGCCGCGCGGGCGACGATGAAGTGCTGTGTGTGTTCAACCTGAGCGATGCGGCCCGGCCGGCGGGCATCACCCCTGAAGTTGACATGCGCGATCTGCTTTCGCGCGCGGGTCGCGTATATCTCGCGGGCGAGGAAATCGAGCTGGGGCCCTTTGCCGCGCTCTGGCTGGTATCGATAACGTAAGCTTTTATGACCGATACACCGTCGATTGATGACCTGCTGGCCGGGCCGCTGGCGGGCCTGACGCCGCTGGAGGGCGAGATCTTCCGCGACCGCGCCGCGCTCTACTGGCCCGACGTGCTGCGGCCGCTACGACGCCTTTACGGCGACCGGCCTGACTTCGATGATATCTGCCGCCGCTTGCTGGACATTGTTGCCGCGGGCTACGCAGCCCGTCCGGCCGAATTGCGCCGGCTCGACCTGCGCCGCCAGGGCCAGCCCGACTGGTTTCAGCAGCCGGACATGCTTGGCTACGTTTGCTACGCCGACCGCTTCGCGGGCGACCTGCGCGGCGTGGCCGAACGCATCCCCTATCTGAATGAACTCGGGGTCACCTACCTGCACCTGATGCCCCTGTTGCAGCCTCGCCCCGGCGCTAACGATGGCGGCTACGCTGTCGCCGACTACCGCGCGGTGAATCCGGCGCTGGGAACGATGGCTGACCTGGCGGCGCTGGCCGCGGATCTGCGCGCCAACGGCATCAGCCTGTGCATTGACCTTGTCTGTAACCACACGGCCAAGGAGCACGAGTGGGCCCGGCAGGCGGCCGCGGGCGACCCGATTTATCAGGCCTACTACCTGATGTACCCCGACCGGGCCCAGCCTGATGCCTACGAGCGCACCCTGCCGGAGGTCTTCCCCGACTTCGCGCCGGGCAATTTCACCTGGTACCCGGAGTTCGAGCGCTGGGTCTGGACGACGTTCAACGAATACCAATGGGATCTGAACTATGGCAACCCGGCGGTGCTGGCCGAGATGCTGGATATCATCCTCTATCTGGCGAACCAGGGGGTGGAGGTGCTGCGGCTCGACGCGGTAGCTTTCATGTGGAAGCGGCTGGGCACGGACAGCCAGAACCAACCTGAGGCCCACTACATCCTGCAGGCGTGGCGGGCGCTCAGCCGTATCGCCGCGCCGGGCCTGTTGTTGAAGGCCGAGGCCATCGTCGCCCCGCCGCAGCTCATCCCCTACCTGGGGCGCGGCGAGGCAACGAACAAAGAGTGCGAACTGGCCTACCATAACGTCTTCATGGTGCTGCTGTGGAGCGGGCTGGCCGAGGGCCGCGTGGCGCTCATGACGCGGGCGCTGCAGAACATGCCGCCCATACCCGGGGGCGCGGCGTGGGTCACCTACGTGCGCTGCCATGATGACATCGGCTGGGCTGTCACCAACGAGGACGCGGCCGAAGTCGGACTCTCCGGCCCTGGTCACCGTGCCTTTCTCAGCGAGTTCTACAGCGGCCTATTTCCCGGCTCGTTCGCCCGAGGCGCGACCTTTCAATACAACCCCAAAACCAATGACCGGCGCATCAGCGGCTCATGCGCGTCCCTGGCGGGCCTGGAACAGGCGCTGGAGGGAGAGGACGCGCGGGCGGCCGACCAGGCCATCCGGCGCATCTTGCTGGTCTACAATTTGATCTTCGTCTTTGGCGGCATCCCGCTGCTTTACATGGGCGACGAAGTCGGACTGTTAAACGACGCCACCTATCTGGACGACCCCCACCTGGCCGGCGACAATCGCTGGATGCACCGGCCGCACATGGATTGGGCGCGCGCCGCCGAACGCCACGATTGGTGGACCGTTCCCGGCCGCATCTTCCGCGGCCTGAACGACATGCTGGCCGCCCGGCGGGAGACGGCCGCGCTTCACGCCCAGGCCGGCGCTTATCCCGTGTGGACTCATAACGACGCGGTTTTCGGCTTGCTGCGCGATAGCCCGCGCGGGCGGGTGCTGGCCCTGGCCAACTTCAGCGATCGGCCGCAGACTGTGCCCGGCTACCGGCTGCACGAGATGCTCTTCGGCGGACGGCTGATCGACCGGCTAACGGGGCGGGTGGTGGAGAGTGCGCCGGGTATTGCTCTCGAAGGCTACGAAACCCTCTGGCTGACGCCCGAGGCTGAATTGGGATAGAGGAACATGGACGCATACGTCGGCGGCATTGAGGCGGGTGGGACGAAGTTTGTCTGCGCGGTAGGGACCGGCCCTGACGACATTCGAGCGGAGGCGCGCTTTCCGACGACAACCCCGGAAGAGACCATCGGCCGCGCGCTGGCTTTCTTCCGCGAGCAAACCGCGCACCACGGGCCGCCGGCGGCAATTGGCATTGCCGCTTTTGGGCCTGTGGACCCTAACCCGGCCTCCTCGACTTTTGGTTATATCACCACGACACCCAAGCCCGGTTGGGCCAACACCAACCTGGCCGGAGCCATTGGCGACGCGCTGGGCGCGCCGATCGGCTTCGACACGGATGTGAATGTGGCTGGACTGGGCGAATGGCGCTGGGGGGCGGCCCAGGGGCTGGAAAACTTCCTCTATCTGACTATCGGCACTGGCGTCGGCGGCGGCGGCCTGCTAAATGGCAAGCTCATGCATGGCCTTGTGCATCCCGAACTTGGTCACATCCCGTTGCCCCACGATCGCGCCGCCGACCCCTACGCGGGGCGCTGCCCCTTTCACGGCGATTGCCTGGAGGGCATGGCCGCCGGCCCGGCAATCGGGGAGCGCTGGGGGCTACCTGCCTACCAATTGCCGCCGGACCATCCTGCCTGGGAACTGGAGGCCCACTACCTGGCGCTGGCCCTCCAAAGTTTCATTTGCACGCTTTCACCGGAACGGATCATCATGGGGGGCGGGGTCATGGAGCAGCCGCAGCTTTTTCCGCGGCTGCGGCGCAAAGTACAGGCGTATTTGAACGGCTACGTTCAGTCGCCGGCCATCCTGCGCGATATCGACAGCTACATCGTCCCCCCGGCCCTCGGCAATCGCGCCGGGGTTCTGGGCGCGATTGCCTTGGCGCAGATGGCCCTGGGCTAACATGAAGACGTTAGATTGTTAGTCCCGCCGACTGCCGCCGGTCAGGAGAAGGACATAGTAGAGCAGCTGGCCGATGGCGGCCACGGCCGCGGCCACGTAGGTCAGTGCGGCCGCGTCCAGTACCTTGTCCACGCCGCGCACTTCGTCGGTGCTCATGAAACCGCTGTTCGCCAGCAACGCCTTGGCGCGCTTGCTGGCGTTAAACTCGACCGGTAGCGTGACCAACGAAAAGACCACCGCACCGGCGAAGAAGATAACGCCCAACCAGGCCAAAGCCGTGAATCGCAGCAGGAAGCCCACCAGGAAAAGAATAGGGCCCAGGCTGCTGCCAAACTGAACCGCGGGCACGATAGCGCTGCGCAGGCGTAGCGGCGCATAGCCGGCGGCGTGTTGCAGCGCGTGACCCATCTCGTGCGCGGCGACACCGGCGGCCGAGACGCTCGGCACGCGGTAGACATCCGGGCTAAGGCGCAGGATGCGCGTGCGCGGGTCATAGTGGTCACTCAGGAAGCCCTGCACCTCTTCGATCTGCACGTCATAAAGACCCTGGGAGTCCAGCAAATGGCGGGCGACTTCGGCGCCGGTCAGATTCTGCGATGTGCGGACCCGGGCATACTTATTGAAGGTACCCTTTACGCGAAACTGCGCCCAGAGACCCAATAGCAGCCCTGGTAAGGCCAGAATCAGATAGAGCGGGTCAAAGTAGAACATCAGGGTTGCGTTGGTTACCTCTCGATTTCAATGGGAACTGGAACAGGTCGCGCGGCTTTTTCCATGCGGAGCCTCTTGAGAACGTTAAGGAGGTAGAGCCCCGTCAGAACGCCCGGCGCGACGATTAGCCAGTAGTTTATCAGGAAGTCAATCATCATCAAGGCTCCTTATGCCTGCCTGAAATGCTATGGGTGATTGTGCATATCTGGAGAGCGGAGTCAACGCGCGGGGCGGCTTTCCAATGTATGTCTTACAATCACCGCTGAAAGCTGAGAACGAGTTGAGGGCCGGGGCGCTCAGCAAGGACGGCAGACGTGATGTCGCATAGTCACGGTGGTTTGCTCAAGCCATACGACACGTAAGTTGATTGTCACCCAGCCAGGGCAGCGAACGAGGTCGCGGCGCGGCGCGGCAGGCGGCTCGCCCACAGCGCGCCATGCCCATCAACCTGTTCCCCTCTTGACAGCGCACCCGATGGCGCGGGTAAGCTTGTCACTCCCTGGGGAGTGCCGGATAATGGACGAGCCTCGCCGAACGCGCCGCCATCGCTAAGGAGAACCTTATGACTGATACGGAAGAGGCCTTTGGCTTGCCCCGCGACCTGGACAACGGCCTTGTTCTGCGCTGGGCCACGCCCGAGGACACCGAGGAATTGGCTCAGTTCAACCTGGCCATGCATACTGACGATCCGGCCGAGCCGGAGACGTTCCTGTACCACTGGACATACGACTTAATGCGGGGCGATCATCCGACGACCAGGGCATCGGATTTCACCGTCGTCGTCGACCCGAATGCCGGCGGCAAGATAGTCTCGTCAGTTAACCTGATTTCGCAGACGTGGGCCTATGAGGATATCGCTTTTCCCGTCGGTCGCCCCGAGCTGGTTTCCACGCTGCCGGAATATCGGCGGCGGGGTCTGGTTCGCGAACAGATGGACGTCATCCATCGCAAGAGCGCCGCTCGTGGCGAGATGGTAACGGCCATCACCGGCATCCCGTGGTATTATCGCCAGTTCGGCTACGAAATGGGCCTTGATCTGGGCGGAAGCCGGCAGCTATTCTGGGCGCGCCCTGGTAATGACGACACGGTGGAGCAGGAGCCTTACCATCTGCGGCCGGCCACCATTGACGACATCCCGAGCCTGCAAGAACTCTATCGCGCTCATCTGGGTGATAGCTTGATCAGCCGGCTGCGCGACGAAGCCCAGTGGCGTTACGAGATGTTCGGGTCCCATCCGGACTCCATCTGGACGCTAAAACCGCATTTGATTCTGACGCCTGACGACGAGGTGGTAGCCTACGTTAACTATAGCCCTTACGGCACGGCCATCGGCATCTCCGAGTTGGGCGTGAAACCGGGACATTCGTGGCGCGCTGTCGGCCGCTTTCTCGTGCGCCACCTGAAAGCGGAGGCCGACGCATTGAATCCGACGCGCGACGCGAAGAAGCAGCTCACCAACCTCACCTTCAACCTGGGTCGGGCCCACCCCATCTTCGAGGCGCTGGAGCCCGATCTAGAGAAACAAATTCTGCCCTACGCCTGGTACGTGCGCGTGCCGGATATCCCGGCCTTTATCCGCCACATTGGTCCGGCGCTGGAGCGGCGACTAGCGCGCAGCGTCATGGCCGGCCACAGCGGCGAATTTCGCGTCAACCTGTACCGTAGCCGGTTCACAATGGTGTGGGAGAAAGGCCGCCTGAAGGAAGTTGGCGAAGGCTATGAGTACAAACGGTTGGAAGAGGGGGACGCGGCGTTTCCTGATCTCACCTTCCTGCACCTGCTGTTTGGCCACCAAAGCCACGATGACCTGTTCGCCGGCTATGCTGATCATTTCGTGCGGGACAAAGAGTACAGGGTGCTGCTCCGCGCGCTGTTCCCAAAGCGGCCGTCGCATGTGATACCGATGGGGTGATGCAGTGGCCAGTTGCCGGTGGTCAGTGGTCAAGGAGTCTATCAGGCGGCCGCCCGCCGGCGGTCGTTCCTGCTGCTTCTCCGCTGAGCGGCGTGATAAATGAGTACCTTGGCTAACCCGATCACACCGTTCATAGATAGCCAGGGCGCGCTCATCCTTGATGGCGGGCTGGCAACCGAACTGGAACGCCACGGAGCGGACCTGAGCGATAGGCTATGGTCGGCGCGCTTGTTGGCTGATGATCCGGCCCTCATTCGCCAGGTTCACCTGGACTACTATTGGGCCGGGGCCGACTGCGGCACCAGCGCCAGCTACCAGGCGACGCTCCCCGGCTTCGTGGCCCGCGGGATGGGGGCTGACGAGGCGCGGCGGCTCATGCGCCTGTCGGTGCAACTGGCGGCCGAGGCCCGTGACGCTTTCTGGGCGGCCGGGCCGCACCCGAAACGGTTACGGCCGCTCGTTGCCGCCAGCGTCGGTCCCTACGGGGCCTATCTGGCTGACGGGTCCGAGTACACGGGTGAGTACGATCTGGACGAAGCCGGGCTGGTCGATTTTCACCGCGAGCGCTGGGCGTTGCTGGCCGAAAGCGAAGCTGACCTGATGGCGTGCGAAACGATTCCGTCGTTTGCCGAGGCGCGGGCGTTGGCAGCCTTGCTGGCCCGAACGCCCGGGAGCTGGGCATGGTTTAGTTTTAGTTGCCGCGACGGCGCGCGCATCAGCGATGGGACGCCCATCGCCGAGTGCGCCGAGTTCCTAACCGGCCGGCCAGGCGTGGCGGCCATCGGCGTCAACTGTACCCCGCCACGCTTCATCCCCGATCTCATCCGCGCCGTCACCGCCGTCACTGCCTTGCCTGTAATCGTCTATCCCAACTCGGGCGAAACCTACGATCCGGTGGCGAAGCGCTGGTTGGGCGAGTCAGTCCCGACCGAGTTTGGCTCTTTCAGCCGCGAGTGGCGCAAGCTAGGCGCGGCGCTCATCGGCGGCTGCTGCCGCACAACACCGGCGCACATTCGCCAGATCAGCGACCGTTTCAGGAAATACTCATGGCCGGAAGAGTGAACCGCAAGGCCTATCAGCAGACCTTGCCTGGCAAGCGCATCTCATCGGGCTGCCTGTTCTTTGACGAGTCGGGCCGGCTGCTTATCGTTAAGCCGACTTATAAGGAGGGGTGGGAGATTCCCGGCGGGGCGGTGAACGCCAACGAGTCGCCGCTGGCGGCCTGCATCCGCGAGACGCGCGAGGAATTGGGCTTGGAGCGCCGGCCGCGCCGTTTGCTGACAGTTGATTTCAGTAACGAGACCAAGCAGCGCACCGAAAGCCTTAACTTCATCTTCGACGGCGCTACGCTTTCGCCGGCGGAGATCGAAGCCATTCGCCTGCCTGAGAACGAACTGAGCGAGTACCGTCTGCTGGAGCCGGAAGAGGCGCTCAAGCTGCTCAACCGCCGCCTGCGGCGGCGCGTACGGCGATGCTTGCCGCTGCTCGACAGTCCACTGACGCTCTACCTCGAAGAGCAAGCGTCGCCTTGGCTAGTCGATTAGATATAAAAAGCATCAACCCGTCAAAGCGATTGCCCGATCCAGTCGCCTTTTATCTGTGAATTCGGCGTAATCTGTGGATTTCTTCCTCCTATGATCTGGGGTGAACTTGCCGCACTGGGGACGGCCGTCTGCTGGTCGTTTACGGCTATATTCTTCAGCTACAGCGGCCGGCGCGTCGGTTCCGATGTCGTCAACCGCAGCCGGCTCATCTTTGCCTTTTTGCTGCTGCTAGTCGCCCATTGGGCGCTGGAAGGAGCGCTATTTCCGCATCATGTGGAGCCGTTTCGTTGGGGCTGGTTGGCCGTGTCCAGCTTGCTCGGGCTAGTGCTGGGCGACGCCTTTCTCTTCCACGCCTACGTCCTCATCGGCCCGCGTCTGTCGATGCTCATGATGTCCACCGTGCCCATCTACAGCGCCCTGTTCGGGTGGGCGCTATTTGGCGAAAGCATGACCGCCATCGAAGCCTTGGGCATGCTCCTGGCCGTGGCCGGGGTCGCCTGGGTGGTCACGGAGGGCCAGGGTCAGAGCGCTGCCGACCGCCACAACCATCGCCGCGGGCTGCTGTTCGCCCTGCTGGGTGCGTTGGGACAGGTAGCGAATCTGGTGACGGCGCGCTATGCGCTGGTCGGCGACTTCCCGGCGCTCTCGGCGACGCTTATCCGCATTCTCATTGCCGCGGCTGTTCTATGGGGGCTGGCGCTCGCCCGCGGTCAGGCCCGTGCCACGGTCGTCCGCTGGCGCGACGGCAAGGCGCTACGGGCCATCGTCGCCGGAAGCGTGGTTGGGCCGTTCCTGGGAATCTGGCTTTCGCTGATTGCTGTCCAGAATGCCCGCCTCGGAATTGCCTCAACTCTCATGGCCCTACCGCCGGTCATCCTGATTCCGCTAGAGTTCGCCTTCTTCCGCCGCCGTGTCAGCGCGCGCGGCATCGCCGGAACGATGCTGGCGATGGCGGGCGTGGCGCTGCTGTTCTGGTAGCAGTCCACCTTGGCCGGAAGGTGCTGCGCGTCGCCAGAGCACTGGTCCACGGCGGCCGGCGGAGGGCGAAAGCGGTTGATACCAAAGGCTCGCGAGTCAGGGCAGCGGCGCGACCGCGTGTATAACCTGTAACAACCCGCGCGCGTGGGGAGACGCATGGTCAATGTGAAAGCCCGCCGCAGCCACGGAGCGCGCCGTTTCGCGGTTAAGGTGACATTCGCCCTGCATGGCAAACCAGAGCGGATGCAGCGCATCGGTCAACAGGCGCGATAGGCGCGTCTGGCCGCGAACGTGTTCCAGAAGGAGCAGGCGGCCGCCCGGCTTCAGAACGCGGCGAATCTCGGCCAGAGCCGCCGCGGGGCTATGAATGCTGCAAAAGACGAGCGTGCCGACCACCGTATCAAATGACGCGTCGGCAAAGGGCAGCCACTGGGCATCAGCCGCGGCTCCGGTGACCGCGGCGCGACCGGCGTCGCGCGCTTTCCGCAGCGCAGCGGCCAGATGCGCCGGCCGCAACTCGATAGCCGTAACCCGCACGTCCGGCCCGTACAGGGCCAAGTTTGCGCCCGTGCCCGCGCCAATTTCCAGCACAGCCCCTTCGACCTGGGCCAGTACCCGCCGCCGCAGCGGTTCCAGACTGAGTCGCTCCAGAAGCCACATGCCACGATCGTAGTTGCGGGCGTCGATTGAGTCCATTGCGTGGATTATTCATGCGGCGCGGCAGGTAGGCAAACAGTCTGCCCCCTTCAGCAAGAGAATCATGAGGCCGAAACGCGAAAGAGCAGCCGGGAAGGGGCCACGGCTGCTCTTTCACAACAGTCAGAGGGGAATGCTGACAAACTTACTGAATGCCGAGCCGGGCGGCCGCTTGCTGGCAAAGGCTCGCGCCGCCGGCCGCCAACCACTGATTCAGCGTCTCGCTGGTGCCCGCGCCGGTCGCGGCGTCCTTGTAGATGCCGGTGGCCCAGGTGTAGTAGCGCTGCGTCTCGCTCGGCCAGGCGGCCCAACCCTTGGCCGCCGTGCCATGACCGCCGTTGTAACCGGCAAAGGACAGTCCCGTGTCGCCGCCGGTCAATTGCATACCTTGAGCCAGATAGGCCATGCCGCGCCGCGCATTGGTTTCCGGGTCCTGCATGTTTTCGCCGGAAGCAAAGTGGAAGGGCATCACCTGAAACAGCCCTTGCGCTCCGGCGCTGGAAACGGCGTTGGGATCGCCGCAGGATTCGATCTGCATGACTGTGGCTGCCATATTCGGGTCAAGGCCGAATTCAGCCGCCCAGGCGACGATCTGCGGCGCCCAGTGCTGGATTTCGCGGGTGAAAAGGGGCGCAATGATGCCCGCGGCGGCCGGTGGAACGCCATCCGGCGCGACCTGCTCCTGCTCCGCTGCCCCTTCCGACGCCGGGGCGGCTTCGTTGGCCGGGCTGCCAACGGCGCTCGTGCGCACAGCCCAGGTGCCAAAGGCCAGCACGAATAGAACGGCCGCCGACAGGATAACCATCATGCGCTGTTGCACCGTGGCCAGCGGGTCGTTTGCTCGAAGAGGCGCCTCGTGCCAGCCGTAGTCAGGATCGTCGGAAGGATAGGTCAAGGGCGAATCCACGAACGTGAAGCTTGTTTCCTGCAAGGCTGTCATAGTCTATCCTGTAAGAACCGTTAACCGCAAGCGCCAGATCACCGGGTGCCTTGCCAACGCCCCACAGGGATTAGGAGCGCGACGGACGATCGTTGGACCGGGCATGCATGTTGCCGGGCACGCGGTTCATGGTACCGGGCATCGGCGGACGTTGCTGGATGCGCGAGGTGGGCCGGTTGGGGCCATTGCCGCCGCTGGTCTTGGGCGCGGACGGGAGGCCAACCACCGGATCGTCGACCGGCTCGTAGGTGACGGCCGCTGGCGCGGGCGGTTGCACAGCCGGCCGCGAGGCGGCAGCACGCGGGGCAGGTGTCGATTGGGACGGGCGCGGCTGACGCGCGGCGGCTTGGGTCACCGCGGGCTGCTCAGCGGGACGGGCCGGTTTGGCCGCCGGCTGCGTCTCGCGCGAGGAGGCGCGATTCAAGTCGAACACTTCTTCGCCCGCCACCGAGAACGCGCCGATGAATAGAATGCGCGTCAACCACACGAGCATAGCCACGAAGATGGGCACATAGCGCAGCAGCGCCTCGCGACTGAGCACCTCATTGCCGAAGTCGTGGCTCAGGAGCGTCAGCGAGACAGCCCACCAGGTCATGACGGCATTGGCGATCGTCCCCAGAAACCACGCGCCGGTCAGGAACCAAACCGAACGCGGCTCTTCGCGGCCGCGCTGCGGGGTAAAAATGCGCACAAGGCCGGCGAAGTCGATGGCGCAGAAGGCGATTGCCAGAATGGATGCCCACAGGACGCCGCCGAAGCGCACTTCGCCGAGCAAATTGGTTAGCGCGAATTGCGTCGTGTCGAAGTTAAAAACCTCGAACGCGATGAGCGCCACACCCAGAATGGCGGCGATGACAAGCTTGCGCGAGACGGGGCTTTGCCCCTCAGCCAGACTGAAATCGAATGACCGGCCCGTTTCCTTGAACATGTCGCTTTCTCCCTCTTTCTCTATCGCTTCGCATGGCCGCGCCGCTACGACTGGCCCGGCAATAGAACGGACGTTCTACTACATTCGCAATCATAGCACAGGCGTTCTAATCTCGTCAATACGCATAGTCCGTTATCCTGGGCGGGTTGCCTATCGTGTATAATTCCTCTATGTCGCTGATTCTCACCCACGAGAAGACCGACTTCGATGCGGTTGCCTCGCAGTTGGGGGCCAAGAAGCTTTATCCGGAGGCAACAGCCCTGTTGCCTCGCCATCTGAACCGCAACGTTCAGCAGTTCCTGAACCTTTATTGGGACTCGCTGCCTTTTGTGCGGGCCGAGGATTGGCGACGCCGTCCCGTCGACCGCGTGATTCTGGTCGACACGCAGACGGTCGCTAACGTCCGCGGCCTGTCTTCACAGCCGGAGGTGCACGTCATCGATCACCACCTGGGGCAGCCGGTTAAACCGGGCTGGACCTACGAAGTCGAGCCGCTCGGCGCGACGGCCACCCTTCTGGTCGAGCGGCTGCAGGGGCGCGGCCTGGTGCTGTCGTCCGAGGAGGCGACGTTACTGCTGCTGGGCATTTACGAGGACACCGGCGGGCTCACTTATGACACCACAACGGCGCGCGATGTGCGCGCCGCGGCGCGCTTGCTGGAGCAGGGGGCGCAACTGGATGTAGCCCGTAAGTTCCTGAACGTTGCCCTTTCGCCAGCCCAGCAGGCGCTCTATGACGCGTTGTTGCACAGCCTGGAGTGGGTGCGCATTGAGGAACGGCCGATCGTCATTGCTCCGGCCGCGGCCCCGATCGGGTTCGACGACGAAATCTCGTCGGTGGCCCACCGGCTGCGGGAGACCTTAGTGCCCGACGGCCTGTTCGTCCTGGTGCAGGTCGGCGACGGCGTGCAAGTGGTGGCGCGCAGTTCGGTGGATGAGATTGACGTCGGCCGGGTGGCGCGCGAACTGGGCGGCGGCGGTCACAGCCGGGCCGCGGCGGCAATGATTGTCGGCGCGCGGCTGCCGGCCGTGATCGCGCAGTTACGCGCCATCCTGCCGCGCGCTGTGCAGCCGACGCTGCGCGTGGCGGCAGTCATGTCCCACGGTGTGCTGACGGTGCCCGCTACCCGGCCGATTGGCGAGGTGGCAGCGCTGATGCAGAAGCACGGGCACGAGGGTTTTCCAGTCGTGGACGAGCGGCAGAGCCGCGTGGTGGGTCTGGTGACGCGCCGGGCGGTTGACCGGGCGATGAATCACGAAATGGATGGCCAACCGGTCAGTCGAATCATGCGTGCTGGCACCATTACCGTCAGACCGTCTGATTCAATCGAGCACGTGCAGCAGTTGATGGCGGCTGAGGGCTGGGGGCAGATCCCGGTGCTGCCGGACGGGGCAGAAGACCAGCCGGCCGCGCGCTTGCCGATCGGCATCGTGACCCGTACTGATTTGCTCAACGCTCTGTTCCGATCGCCGCCCGAAGCGACCGAGACCAACCTGCGCGAGCGGCTGGCGCATTCCTTCTCGCCCGAACTCTGGGCGCTGGTCCTGGTGGTCAGCGACACAGCCGCGCGACTGAAAATGCCCGTCTATTTCGTCGGCGGCCTGGTGCGCGACCTGTTGCTTGACAAAGCGCCGACCGATCTGGACCTTGTCGTCGAGGGCGACGCCATCGTCTTGGTCGGCGACCTGCGCGAGCGCTTCGGCGGCGAGGTGCACAGCCACGATCGCTTCGGCACGGCTAAGTGGTCGCTTGGCCCGGAAACGTATGCCGCCTTGTTGGACGCGGCCGAGGGCAGCCCCGAGCTGCCGCGCCCCGACGACGAGGGACAGCCCGGCCACCGGCTGGACCCTCCGGCGCAGATCGACTTTGTGACGGCGCGCAAGGAGTTTTACCGGCGGCCCACGGCTCTACCCGACGTCGAACCTGGATCGATCAAGCTCGACCTCCACCGGCGCGACTTCACCATCAACACGCTGGCTGTGCGTCTGGATGGGGCATACCTGGGCCAGTTGCTCGATTTCTACGGCGGGCGGCGCGACATGCGGCGCGGCATTATCCGCGTTCTGCACAGTCTCAGCTTCATAGACGACCCGACGCGCATCCTCCGGGCCGTACGGTTGGAGCAACGGCTGGGCTTCGCCATCGAGCCAGGCACTGCCGGACTGATCGCCGACGCGCTACCCATGCTCGATCGGGTGACCGGCGAGCGCATTCGCAGCGAAATCGAGCTGGCGCTGCGCGAGGCAGATCCAGTGCGGGTGATGGAGCGCCTTGACGAGCTGGGCGTTCTGGCCCACCTGGCGCCGGGCGTGTCATGGCGGCCGGAGACGGCGGCCGTCTTTGAGCGCGTTCCGTCCTTTGTCGACAACCCGCTGTGGAGCCAGACCTACCTTGCCAGCCCGGCGGTTTTCTTCTATTTTGCGGCCTGGTTGGCCCCCTTCCCGCCGCCGGTGCCCGAATTGGTCGCGCGGCGGCTGCGGGTACGCAAGGCGACGCTGGAGGATTTGTTAGGGCTGTTCCAGTTGCGGGTCGCGCTTGACCAGTTGCCGGCGGACCCGCGACCGAGCCAGATCGTGCGCGTCCTCTCTCGCTTCGCGCCACGCACCCTGCTGACGGCGCGCCTGCTCGATTGGAGTTCGGCGGCCAATGAGTGGCTTGACCGCTTCATGGCCGAGTGGCGGCACATTCGGACGGCCGTTACCGGGGACGATCTGCGCGCCGCGGGGCTGCCGCCTGGGCCGGTCTACGCGCGCATTCTCGACGAACTGCTGGCCGCCCGGCTAGATGGGCTCGTTGTGGATGACATGCAAGAGCGGCGGTTGCTGGCGGACCTGGTTAGCGGCGCGGAAAAGTAGCCATTCTCGGCGCGCTTTCGGCGGCTAGCGCGAGCGAACCCTAGGCCTCAAAACACGCCACCGCCTCTTTTGTCTCGTCATCAATGATGATTTGCAGCGGGCTGCCGCCGGCCGCGCGCAGGTCGATGACGCGGATGTACCCGGCCAGGTCAGCGGCCGCGGGCACATAGCGCTCCAGCAGATTAGGCGACTGGCGCAGCAGCTCCCAGTCAATTTCATCACTATCGGCCGCCGGCTGAATGCCCAGGACCAAAATGTTCGATTCGACTACGTCCTCATAGAAGTCGGTTCCGTAGGCCAGTTCCGGAGCGGGCGTGTAGGGCGGGCTGATCTCTACCAGCAGTTTGCTATTGCAGATATCGCTATACGTTACCGGGACACTGCGACGACTGTCCAGGCTGCCCCAGCGACCGGGCCCCATCAAGGCAAAGCGCCCCGCGGGCAGCAAATCGTTCAGGGCAGTCACGGTATCGGCCACCCGGTAGCGCGCGGCGTCGTCCACCAGGTGGTAGTAGGGCTTCGGGTCTACAAAGACCAGGTACTCAAGCTGCCCGATAGATTCGGCCGGCAGCAGGGTCGGCGTCGTGAACAGACGGCGTTTGTCTTTGACCCGCCCGACATGTGGCTGAGGCGCGGGCACGTTGCGCTCGTGGAGCGGGCGGCACTCCAGGATGTACAGGTGGTAGCAATAGCCTTCAGGCGTTCCCTCTTCCGCCGGGCTGTCGTTCGCCTCAAGGTTGATGGCGAACTCCAGGTTTACCGGGCGCTCGTAGACAGTCTGAAGACGATCCAGCACCGCGCGCATGAGGTTGATGAAATGCTCGTCGCGTACTAGTCCATCGAACGTGAGGACGATGTGGTCGTCGGGCTTGGGTTCCGCGCGCGGCGGCATGGGAACGAGATCGCCGCCCGTGTCGAGCGAGGCGACCAAAGGCAGGAGCGGCGGGCGGGCGTTCAGGCCGTCGCGGGCGGGTATCGTTGCCAGGCCATGGCTCTCAAGGTCGATGACCGCCATGAAACGCTGTGAGAACCGCCGCCGGCCTTCGGTCGAGTTTTCCGGGCGCAGGAGGGGGTCGCTGAGCGCCACAAGGCGCGGGTAATCCGGGGCGATGCGTTTCACGGCGCGCACGCTCATGCCCGTCACCAGCCGCAGGAAGCCGTCCTCGTGGCGAATGCCCTCGGCCCACGGAAAAGGGTTCTGGCTGAAGCTGACACCCCCAAGGTCGGGAAAAAAGTAACGGCCGGAAAGGTAACCGCTAACTCGCTGCAGGAGGATCGCCATTCGCTCGTCGTAGTCGATCAGGTTGTGCTTCTTGCGATAGAGCAGCGCGTCGGGGTTGAGCGAACTGGCATAGACGCGCCGGATGGCGTTGAGCACGTCGGCCACATTTTCTTCCAGCGAGCCCTGATTAGGACAATAGACACTCTCGTACTTGCCCGCGAAAGCGTGGCCGAAGTTGTCCTCCAACAGACCCGACGAACGGACGATGAGCGGACTTTTGCCGAACGCGCGCACCGCCTCGCGCACCTCCGTCACCACGAACTCGGGTAATTCGGCGGCCAGGAACGTGGCGACAATACGCGGATACTCGGCCCGGATTTCCTGCACCGGGCGATACTTCTGGTTCAAGAACCGCTCCAGCTTGTTCATCAGGAAGAACTCGTAGATGACGTCCGTGCCGATGAACACCGAATCGGGCATATTGATGGTGGCCCGGCTTTGTTCTTCCCCGCCATAGCGCTCATCGACCGATTGCAAGATACGCCAGGCCAGGTAGGTGCCGGCGGCCTTGCCGCCGATCTTGCCCGTACCGATCAGGCTGTGATAAATGCGGCGCAGGTCGCCAATGGTCAACACACGCTTGGCAACACCGATGAACGGCAGCTGATCGCTCATCAACCGTTTGATCAGCACGACCTTAATTTCCTCAAGATGGTGATGATGGCGAGCCAGCTCCTCCGGCGTCATTCGTTCGTAGATTTCCCCCTGTTGGAAGAGCATCTCCCACGGCGCGATTTCGGGGTTGAACGAAATTGGCACGCTGTCGGGTGGCGCAGGACGGCTGTCCAGAACTTCCTCAACCAGCACGTCGAGGCGGGCCACGCCGATGTGGTTGGCGAAGATGGCGTCGGTATGCAGATCGCGTATGCGCTCCAGGCGCATGGCCCAGGTGGCCGAGTCCTCTTCAAAGTATGGGTCGCCCAGGCCTTCGCGCCTTTGCGACTGCATCGCCAGGTCGCGTACCTCGCGCTCGAAGTGGTCGGGATGGATGATGCCGCGCCGGAAAATCTCGTCGCGCATCCGGTCGCGGATGCGATCGGCCAGGATCGGATACTGGGCGAGCTTGATGTAGATGTCGATCGTCGGCGTGGTGGCCCGCAGCGGGTGTTTGCTCATGATAGGTAGCCGATTGCCTCCTCACGCGCGCCGTTCATAAGCACCTGTAAGCGCCGGTTGCCCGGCAGCGGGGTCAGGTCTATTACCTTCAGGTAGGGAGCCAGCGCCCAGTCAGCCGGAAGCAGCTGCGCCAGCGCGTTGGGGGCGTCGGCGAAGAATCGCCAGTTAAATGTGCCGCTATCGGAGCCGGGGCCCAGGTGCAGGGCCAGCGAGTGGATGCCCGCTTCGACCAGGTCCTGGAAAAAGTGCGTTCCGTAAGAAAGCTCCGGCGTGTGTCCGTCATGGGCGACGGACATCTCGATCAACACTTTGGTATTGTAAATATCAGCGTAGGTGACGTGGACGCCCAGGTCGATATTGGCGCTGCCCCAACGGCCGGGACCGATCAGGATAAACCGTTCGTCCTCCAGCCGTTTGTTGAGCCGGCCGATGGCCCGGCCCAACTCCTGGCGCACGTTGGGATCGTGGGCGCGAAAATACTGCTGCGGATCGACGAAAACGATGTAGCGTATGTCGTCGGCGCGGCCGTCGGGGACAAGGTGGTTGGCGGTGAACAGAATGTCGGCCGCCGGGATGTCGCGCGGGATGACGACCGAGCTGCCCTCGGTCCGCTGGCTGAGCGGCCGGCACTGGAGCACGTATAACCGGTACTCGGTCTGCGGCTGCGCCGGCGCAATGTCGATGATGAACTCCACATCCACCGGCCGCCCGTAGGTGGCCTCCAGCCGTTGCAGCGCCGTCCGCATCAGCTCGACGAACCGCCGGTCGCGAGTCAGCGTGTTAAAGGTTAGCACATACTCGGCGTCACTTTGCCGCGGCCTGAGGGAAAGAATTTCCTCCATATAGTCCCCGTAGCTGACCGAGGCGATATGGCGCAGGAACGGGTAGCGACTATCCAATAAGTCCCTGACGGAGAGGGTCTTGAAGGCGTTGTCTTCGAGGTCGATGACATCGATTGACCACTGCGAGTACTGCGTGATGGCCTGGGTGGTCGTTTCCGGCCGCAACTGGGGATGGCTAAGGGCGATGAGGCGGGGGTAGTCATTGCTGACGCGCTCGACCGCGCGCGTGCCGAAGCCCCACACAAGGCGCAGGAAACCTTGCTCGCGCCGGATTCGCGCGTTCCAGCGAAAGGGATTCTGGCTGAAGCCGACGCCGGCCAGGGTGGGGAAGTAGTAGCGGCCATATTCGCGACCGACGGCTTGCTGCACCAGCACTGCCATGCGCTCATCGTAGTCGATCAGGCCGTGTTTCTGGCGGTAGAGGATGGCGTCGGGGTTAAGCGTGCTGGCATAGACGCGGCGCACGGCATCGAGCAATTCGTTCAAATTCTCCTGCGGTGTGCCCTGGTTGGGGCAGAAGTAACTGTTGTACTTCCCGGCGAAGGCGTAGCCGAAGTTGTCCTCCAGCAAACTGGAGGAGCGGACAATCAGCGGGCTGTCGCCCATTCGCGCCAGCACGGCGCGGAGCTGTTCGATGATGAGCGGGGAGAAGCGGCCGCTCAGATGCGCCTCCACGATGCGCGGGTATTCTTCGCGGATTTCGGCCAGCGAGCGGTACTTCTGGTTCATGAAGTGATCGAGGCCGTTGATGAGCCGGAACTCGTAGATGACCTCCGTGCCGATGAAGAACGATTCGGGAACGCGGACGAACGGCCGGATGTCGAGCGGGTCGCTCGCGCCATCTGGCGGCTCCTGTTGCAAAATGCGCCAGGCCAGCATCAAGCCGGCCGCCTTGCCGCCGATCTTGCCCGTGCCGATGCGCCGCTCGAAGATGTAGCGCAGGTCGGCGATGGAGAAAACCCGCTTGGCGACGCCGATATAGGGCAATTGATCGCTAATCATGCGCTTGATCAGGACGACCTTGATCTCTTCCAGGTGGTGCAGGACGTGCTCGCGCTCGGCCGGAGATAGCTGCTCGTACATCTCCCCCTGGCGAAAGAGCACTTCCCAGGGGGCTATCTCCGGGTTGAAAGTCAATTCGGCCGAGGGGGAAGGCGCCGGCTGGTGGCGCAACGTTTCATAGATGATCTGCTCCAGCAGGGCGGTGGCCAGATTGTCGGCGAAATAGGCGTCAGTCTGAAAGTCGCGCACGCGCGCCTTGCGCCTTTGCCAAACCTGGGCCTCTTCCTGGCCATAGGGGTCAGTCAGCCGCTCGCGGCGCTGCGATTCAATGGCCTTTTCGCGCACCTGCTGCTCGAACGTTACCTCGTCGATAATGCCCCGCGTGAAGAGTTCCTGACGCATCCTGGCTCGGATCTTGTCGGCCAGCACCGGATATTGGGCCAGCTTGATGTAGATATCGATGGTCGGCGTGACACTGCGCGGCGCGTAAGACGTCATCTGATTTCCTGCACGGTTGTCAATGTAGTGCTGATTATAGCAGCAACGCGACGCGAGGCGGCCAGGCGCGGCCGCGCGCTCGCTACCATGCCAATTTGTAGCCGTCCGCGTCTGCTCCCATGCCTGCGCCGCGCCGCTCAGCGCGCCGGATTACAGGCGATCGGGCCGCTTGCGCGCCGCGGCCTTTGCCGGTAAAACGGCGCGGTAACTCGCCCGACAGAGGAGCATATGTCCACTATCTTTGCCAAGATCATCAGCGGTGAAGTCAGCGCCGACGTTGTTTATCGCGATGAATGGGTGACGGCCTTTCGCGACATCAACCCCGCCGCGCCAGTCCACATTCTGATCGTCCCCAATAAGGCTATCCCGACGGTCAATGACCTGACTGCGGCGGATGAACAAACGGCCGGTCACATGCTACTGGTCGCGGCTAAGATCGCCGCGCAGGAAGGGATTGCGGAGAGCGGTTACCGGTTGATCATCAACTGCAACCGCGACGGCGGGCAGGAGATCTACCACCTGCATTTGCATCTGCTTGGCGGGCGGCGCATGGGGCCAATGGTTGTCCGGCCGTCGTAGCCGGGCTCATGCGTCGCGCTTGATGCTGGATGCCGGCGACCGGGATCGGCCGCGCTAGGGACGCGTGATCGAGTTTACGTCCTCGCGGCAGACGCAAGCGCCCTTCGTGACGTTGCCGCGCTTAAGGTAACCGTCGTATTCCGCGCCCGCGCCCGATGACAGCCAGCCGCCCATCTCAAACGGCAGCGCCCCATCGGCGCTGATCCAGCGGCCGTTGAAGCTGCGCACGATGTGGACGTGCGTGCCATTGGAGAAGCCGCCTTCGCACGACGGATGGCCCAACCTGTCGCCAGTCGCCACGCGCGTGCCCGCTGCCGCCCGGTCGCGCGTTTCCAGATGCATGTAGGTGATGGCCCAGAGCGTGCCGGCGTAGCCATCTGATTCGTTGGCGCCCACGTCGAGATCGACGACGACCGCGCCATTGCCGCTGCGCGCGACGATGCCGGGAGCCATTGCCGTTACCCACGCGTCCGTTGGCACACAGCCGGCTTGCTCCGCCGCCGGCACAAAGTCGAGAGCGCCCCAGGCCGAGCCGGTGTTCCACGCGCCGTGGGGGCCGCCGGTGAAGTACCACGTCTCGCCCGAGGCCCACGGCAGTTCAAGGGGCGGTTGGGCCAGGCCGGACGGCAAGATCGGTTCGTACGTATAGGCGAAGGGGTTGCCGAACAGCTGATTATAGGTGGCGTAGAGACCGTCCGGGCCGGCCGCCGCCTGCCACGATTCGACCGTGGCGCCATCTATTGCGCCCAGGAAGCGCTGCACGCCAGCCGTCGCGTCATTGATCGCCGGCGCGAACGTTATCTGGGCGCTCTCTCCGAGGTTGAAGCCGCGCAGACCGCCCTCGGAGCGGCCGTAATAGCCAAGGTTAAGTAGATTGGCCGCCCAGCCCAACTGGATGTAAAGGCTGGCTGCCCCGGTATCCGCGTGACCCAGCAACGAAGGACGCGCCGGCGGCGATGCCTGTGTCACCCAACCGGACTGATGCTCCAGTACGGCCAACAGCAGCCGCGGATTGATGCTGTAGCGGTCGGCGATAAGCTGTACGATCTCCGGGCCGGTCATCATGTGGCCCTCCACACTTTCACTGTAGCCGACAACGCGGCCACCGGCCGCTTCCAGGAACGCCAGTGCGTCGAAGCCGGACGCCGCCGGCCCATAAACAAGCTCTGAGTCGGGGATGATCTTGAAATCGGGGCTGATGACCTGCTGGATCGTCGCGCCTGGCACTTGAAGCTGGGTGCCCACGGCGATGACATCGGGGTTCGTCAGGTCGTTCATGTCGACGATGGCGGCGACCGTTGTGTCGTAACGCTGGGCAATGCTGCCGAGCGTCTCGCCAGCGGCTACCGTGTGGCGGCCGAGCGACGTCTGTGTTGTCGCCGGGTCAAGCTGGTAGTGAGGCGCGTCAGGGGTGGGTAGGCCACTGTAGTCCGGGACAGGTGTGCCCAGCCGGACGACGAGCGGAGCGTCGGGCGTCGCCGCCGCTCCGGCTGCTTCAGGGTCGTTGGCGGCGTCCGTTTCAAGGCGTGTTGGTTCGGGCAGTTCAGGCGGTCGCGGCCCGGGTCGCACACAACCTGCCACCCCCATAAGCAGGGCGAGCAGGATGAGAATAAGGCGCCGGCCGGGCAAAAGGTAGCAATGGAACATGGCGCCTATTCTACCCCGTGGGGAAGGTCGCACAACGGGGGAAGCGGAAGTAGGGTCCGGGAGAATACAGGCCACAGCCCAACCGTGACCTTCGTTCTGGCCGTTGTCACTAAGCGGATCGACGCGCGAAGGGCGTTCGGGCTGGTCGCCGGCGCAGAAATGGCTCTCGTGCGCTACTTGTGGTATCACTTTGGCCCGTGCAAGCCGAAGCCCAACCCATACGTCCCGTCCAGCGCCTACGCCTGACGTTTACTAAAGAGGGTGTCACGCGTTATATCAGCCATCTCGACCTGGCGCGCGCTCTGGAACGGTCGCTCAACCGTGCCGGGTTGCCGGTCGCCTACACGCAGGGTTTTAACCGGCGGCCGCGCCTCTCCCTGGCCGCAGCGTTGCCTCTGGGCTACACGAGTGAGGCCGAGGTGGCCGACGTCTGGCTCACCGCGCCGATGGCGACGGAGGTGTTTGGCGCGCGTTTGATGGCCCGCATGGCTCCCGGCATTACGATTACGGACGTGCGTGAAGTTCCTTTGGGAGCGCCCTCGTTGCAGCAATTGATGGCTGAGTCAGAGTATGAAGTGCGGTTTCTTGACTCGGTGAACGCCGTCGCGTTGCAAGGAGCGACGGCCGAGATCATGGCCGCAACCACACTGCCAGGGGAACGCCGGCGCAAGGGAAACCGGCTTCAGTCTTTTGATTTGCGGCCGCTCATCCGTGAAATCACGTTTACCGAGACGACGGACGGCCCGCGCCTGCGGCTGCGGTTGGTGCACACGGCAACCCAGACCGGGCGGCCCGATGATGTTCTGGCCGCTCTGGGGCTGGACCCGCTCGACACCCGAGTGCATCGGATCGCGCTACGGTTTGACGATCCGGATCTGTAAGGCGATGGCGCGGTGGCTGGTGACGCGCCTATTGATCGATCACCAGGCAGCGACCCTATCCGATACCCTCAACTTTGGCCATCGGCGCGCCGGGTGAGACGGAGCGGCCTGTGTCGCTCAGCCGCGTACCTTCCCAGGTACAATTGCGGCAGCGATAGCGATAGGCGGGGATCGCCAGTCGATGCAGGAGATGGTCCTGGCGGCGGCGGGCGATGCGCACGAGTTCGTGTTCGTGGCACCGAGGACAGCCCGCATCCATCCACAGCCGCCGGTTGCGGAGCGTCAGTTCGCGGGCCAGGGCCAGAAGCAACAGGAGCAGCGCCAGGCCGGCCAGAGCCGAACTGAGCAGCCAGTAGCCGCCGCCAAAAGCCAGCCGCGTTACCAACGGGGACATGTCATACAGGACCGATGCGCGGCCGCGGTCTATATCGACCAGGAAGACGACGTAATCACCATTGCGGCGCGTTTCGAAGGCGAACGGAATGGGCTTGGTCGTGCGCCCGTAGGCGTCGATGGCCTGCCCCCCGTCTCCGGCAATGGCATAGGCTTCATAGCTGCCGGAACGGGCGATGCGCCTGACCTGCTGGTAGAGGCCGTTGTTGATCTGTTCCAGCACGCCGCTCGGATCCGTGGCGTCCCAGTCCTGAAAGCTACCGACCACGCGGTATTCAACGGCGCTATCCAGAGCGCTAACTGCGTAAGGGATTGGGAAAAAGAGCGGGTCGGAGCGCTCGTCACTATCAAAGAAGAATGTGACCGGCTGGTTGGCCCGCCCTGTCATCGCCCAGGCCGCTTCGCGCGGGTAGACGAGAGATGGATCCTTGCAGTCGGCAACTTGCCAGGTGAAGCTCCCCGGGGTGGCCACAGGGTACTCTAAGGCAAACACGCGGTCGCCGGCCAGAATATCGCCGTTGCGACCGTTGTCTGTCAGAGCGGGCCCGGCCGCGCCCGCCAGGAAGTCTCCCTGCAAGCACCAGTCGCCGCTGGCCTGGCGCGGAGGAGCAGCGACGGGCGACGATATTGGGCGGGCCAGCGAGGCGGTTTCCAAGGCCAGCCGCGTGAATGGGTTGACAAAGTAGATCGCCGCCGCCATCGCCAGCAGCAGGACGCTCAGCGTGATAACCCCAACGGACAGGCGGCTGCGTGGACGCGATGGCCCTGTCCGAGTCGCACGCCGGCTCCGCCTGGCAACGGGTGGCGCTTCCGACACCACGCCAGGCTCAGGTTCGTCGAGCAAGGGTGCGACCTGATAGTCCGCCGGAGGCGGAGCTTCCGGGACGTCAACCGGCGACTCCCTCACTTCCTCGTCAATCGGGTCGTCCGGCGCTTCCACGAGCGAAGGGGCATCAAGCGGCAGGGCATCAAGCGGCAGGTCGTCAAGTGGCTGTATTTCGAACAACTGGGCATCAGGTAGCTGGGCACCGGCCGGCGGAACGGCGAATGGCGGAGCGGCAGCTAACGGTTCTTCCATCACATCGGCAACGACGGGGATCGCCGTTGGTTCCAGGGTTTCCAAGTCCAGTTCAGGCAAAATGAGCGTGGCCGCGGCCGCTTCAAACAGCGTTTCATCCTCGAACGCAGAAGGCTCGACGCTGCGGGGTAGTTCCTCAACCATCGGCGCGGCCGCGTCCATGAGCGCACTTTCGGGTTCAACTGGCGCCGGAACTTCAGACGTCACGGCAACGACGGCCGGCACGGGCTCGATGACCGCCGCAAGCGGCAATGGGTCTACCATTGCGGCTTCGGCCGCTGGCGCCGCTTCTG
>CAZSOD010000001.1:75793-91065 GCA_964608255.1 uncultured Ardenticatenaceae bacterium | reverse complement strand
AATCGGTTCCGCTTCCTCCACCGGCTCATGTCCATAGAAGCGTTGCAGCGCCTCTTGCAGCGCGGCGTATTCGTCAACCGTCGAAGCCGTCTCGACCGTTGAGGGGGCGGGTAGCATATCCGGGGTCAGTGGGCCGGTCTCAAGCCAGCTCGGCTTATAGCCTGTGGACTCGATGAAACCCTTTGACTTGCCCTTCTGCCCGGCCCGCGAACGCGAAGCGGAACCCGGCACTTGCGGCCGATCCTCATGCTTGCGGGGTGGTTTTCCTGTGCTCATATAGGTCTGACCTGTATTCGCGCCTTAGAGATACGCGCTCTGATGACAAGGCCGTTGCCCTCACACTAGGAAGATAGCACCGATAGGACGATCGCTGGCGAATAAGCGGTAAATCCATCGTTAATTATACGTGAAGAAATCCGGCGCACTCTATGGCTATTATGCACGATAGGTCGCCAACCTACTTGCCACTTGACACCAATCATGCCCACCCGTTATGATACAGGCAACTGGTCAGTGGTCTTACCAGTGCGGAAAGATTATGGCTGATTGGAGTGCTCCCGCTCGCCCACACGCCCATGCCGAGAGCGCGCTTATCGAAGCGATGCTGGACGGTACCTTCCCGGCCGGGTCGGCCTTGCCGGGCGAGCGCACGCTGGCGGCCCAACTGGGGGTGACGCGGCCGACGCTGCGCGAAGCGCTGCAACGACTTGCTCGCGACGGCTGGCTGACCGTGGCCCATGGCAAGCCCACCGTGGTCAATGATTTCTGGGAGCAAGGCGGTCTTAACGTTCTGGCGACTCTCGTCAAGCACCCTGATCATCTGCCGCCGGACTTCATCGGTCAGTTGCTCGAAGTGCGCTATCACCTGGCGCCGGCTTACACGCGGGCAGCGGTGGCGCGCGCCGCGGGCGAGATCGCCGCGTTTCTAGAGAGCGCCACCGCCCTGGAAAGCCCGGCTGAGTTCGCTCGCTTCGACTGGCTCTTGCACCATTTGCTGACCGTGCGCTCCGGCAACCCGATCTACACCCTCATATTGAACGGGTTCCGGGGCTTCTACGAGATCATCGCCCGGCCGTACTTTGGCCCGGCGGCCGCGCGCGAGTTGTCGCGGCGCTTCTACGCGGACCTGCGGGCGATCGCCGCCGCCGGTGATGCCGCCGCCGCCGAGGCCCTATGTCGCGCCGTCATGCGCGACACCATCGGGGCGTGGGCCCAAAGCCCTGAGCAGACGAAGGAGGATTAAGCATGCGCCGATGGAACGGTTGGGGCGACGATACCATTCCCTATCACTTGCCGGGCGGAGCGCCGGCCTTTCTTGAAGAGCGGGTTGGCCGCGCGACCCCAGCGCGCGACGCGACGCTCGGCGAGACGCTGGCGACGGTACCGCCCGCGCGCCTGCCGTCGCACCCGCTCGTCTCGACTGATGCGGCCGACCGCCTGCGTCACGCGCGCGGCCAGAGTCTGCCTGACTGGATCGCTCTGCGGAGCGGTCGCATCGCCGCGTACCCCGACGGTGTGGCCTTCCCGACGACCGCGGCCGAAGTCGTCGCACTGCTCGACTGGGCGGCGGCCGTTGATGCGCGGGTCATCCCTTATGGCGGCGGCACGAGCGTCGCCGGTCATATAAACCCCGCGCCGGGTGAGCGGCCAGTTCTGACGATCAACCTGCGCCGTATAAACCAGCTTGTCCGGCTGGAGAGCGTTAATCATCTGGCGACGTTTGGGGCGGGCATCACCGGGCCGGAATTGGAGGCGCAATTGCGGGCGCGCGGCTTCACGCTGGGCCACTTCCCGCAGTCGTTCGAATACTCGACCCTCGGCGGCTGGGTGGCGACCCGTTCCAGCGGGCAGCAGTCGCTGGCCTATGGCCGGATCGAGTCTCTCTTTGCCGGGGGCACCCTGCTGGCCCCGGCTGGCGAACTGCGCCTGCCGCCGTTTCCAGCCTCCGCCGCCGGACCCGACTTGCGCCATCTGGCGCTGGGGTCGGAAGGCCGGCTGGGCATTCTAACGGAGGTCATCGTCCGCGTTTCGCCCTTGCCCGAACATGAAGAGTTCCACGCCGTGTTCTTCCCCGACTTTGCCGGGGGCATGGCCGCCGCGCGCCAGATCGTCCAGAACCGCCTGCCGCTGTCGCTTCTGCGACTCAGCACACCGATGGAAACGCGGACGACGCTGGCGCTGGCCGGACATGAGCGGCTAATCGGGCTACTGGAGACGCTGCTTGGCGTTCGCGGAGTCGGCGGCGAGAAATGCATGATGCTGTGCGGTTTCACCGGCCGCGCTGATGCCCTGCGCGAGACGCGTGGCCAGGTTATGGACCTCTGCCGCGACCAGGGCGGCGTTTCGGCCGGGCGGCGCTTTGGCGAGCAGTGGATCGAGAGCCGTTTCCGCACCCCTTACCTTCGCAACACCCTCTGGGAGCAGGGCTACGCCGTCGACACATTGGAGACGGCTACTCTGTGGGACAATGTTCCGCGCATGGTCGAGCGCATCGAGGCGGCGCTGCACGAGGCGCTCGCGGACGAGGGCGAGCGCAGCCACGTCTTTACTCACCTGTCCCACGTTTACCCCCAGGGGGCCAGCATTTACACGACCTATCTCTATCGTCAGGCAAAGGAACCTGACGAGACGCTGCGCCGATGGGCGGCGCTGAAGGGCGCGGCCAGCCGGGCCATCGTAGAGTGCGGCGGCACGATCAGCCACCAGCACGGTGTCGGGCGCGACCACGCGCCCTACCTGGCGGCCGAAAAAGGCGCGCTTGGTCTGGACGCGCTGGCTGACGTGGTCCACCGCTTTGACCCGGACGGGCGGATGAATCCCGGCGTGCTGCTGGCGGATGGCTAAACAACGGACAACAGACGGCCGACTACCCAACCGCGCTCGGCCTCTGGCCGTTGCCCGTGGGTCTTCGTTTGTCGTCCGCATGAACAGGGGACAAGTATGAGCGACCAACTACGATGGAACGCCCCGTGGCGCGCGCAGGCGTGGGCGACTCTGGCCGGCGATTGGGACATCGTCATCATCGGCGGCGGTATCACCGGCGCGGGCATCCTGCATGAGGCAGCGCGGCTCGGGTTGCGCGCGCTGCTGGTGGAGCAGCGCGACTTTGCCTGGGGCACGTCGAGCCGGTCGTCCAAACTGGTTCATGGCGGTCTGCGCTACCTGAAGAGCGGGCAAGTTGGCCTGACCCGGGCCTCCGTGCAGGGGCGCGAGCAGCTTCTGGCCGAGGGTCCGGGCCTGATTGACCCGCTCGGCTTTTTGCTGGCCCAGTACGAAGGAGATGAGGCCGGACGGCTGATTTATGGCGCGGGCCTGACTATCTATGACCTGCTGGCGTTGCAGTGGAGCCACCGCTATTACAGCCCCCAGGACTTCCAGATGCTCGCGCCGTACATTAGCCCTACGGGCCTGCGCGGAGGCTTCCAGTACAGCGACGCCCAGACGGATGATGCGCGGCTGGTGCTGCGGTTGATACGCGAGGCAGTGGCGGGTGGCGAGAGGCAAGGGGAAGCGCAGCACGGAAGCCGGGACGCGGGAAAGCGCGACGGCGAAAACGGTGAACGCCGCGTGCTGGCGCTGAACTACGCCCGAGCAGAGGAAGTGTTGCGGGATGAAACCCGGCAGGTGGTGGGCGTGCGCATCAGGGATGCGGCCGTGGACGATGGAATCGCGGCCGAGGTGCGCGCGCCGGTCATCATCAACGCCACCGGAGCGTGGGCCGATACGCTGCGCGGCCAAGTAGGAGCCGAGGCGCGCATCCGGCCGCTGCGCGGCAGCCATCTCATTTTCCCGGCCTGGCGCTTTCCGGTTGCCCAGGCGGTCAGCTTCATGCACCCCGTGGATGGGCGTCCCGTCTTTGCCTTCCCGTGGGAGGGCGTCACGCTGGTCGGCACGACCGACGTGGACTGCCCGCCGCCCCTGACCGTCGACCCCGGCATCACCGGCGACGAGGTCGCCTATCTGATGGCCGCCGTCACCGCGCAGTTCCCGGCGCTTGGTCTGTCGCTCGACGATGTGCTGGCGACCTTTGCCGGCATCCGCCCCGTCATCGGCAGTGGCAAGGCCGATCCGTCGGAAGAGTCGCGGGATCACGCCATCTGGGCCGAAGACGGGCTGTTGACCGTCACCGGCGGCAAACTGACCACATTCCGCCAGGTCGCGCGGCAGGCTTTGGAGCAGGTTTGCGAACGTCTTGCTGGACGCGAGGGGCTGCTGGAAAGGCTCCACGAGGATGCGCCGGTGCTGCAGCCGGTGGCGGACGAGCTGTTGCCGCCGGGCGGGCTGCCGGAAGAGGCGCGCCGGCGCTTGCTGGGGCGACATGGGCGCGAGGCAGTCGAGCTGCTCGCCGCGGCCCAACCCGGGGAGCTGGAGGCCATCCCCGGCGCGCCGGCCTTGTGGGCGGAATTGCGTTGGGCGGTGCGGGCCGAAGGGGTCGTCCATCTGGATGACTTACTGTTGCGCCGCGTGCGGCTGGGTTTGCTATTGCCTCGCGGCGGACTTGACTTGCTGCCCCGCCTGCGCGCCATCTGCCAGCCCGAACTTGGCTGGGACGACGCCCGTTGGACGGCCGAAGTCGAGACGTACCGGGCCCTTGTTGCCGCCGCTTACACTCTGCCCGACCGGACGACCATCCCCGACTGGAATGCAATGCTGGCCGCGCAACGATCGGCCGCGGCCGGGGCGGAAGTAGCGCGACAGGAGCGGCAGGTGATGGTTCGCCAGCGCGCGGCCTTCCTGCTGTTCGCGGCGGCTCTTTTGGTTGCCGTAGCGTGGTTACTTAACCGGCAACCAGGACGCGAACGCCATGTTGAACATCTATGAGCGCCTGATCTTCCCCGCGTTGCGCCAGGTTGACCCCGAAACGGCTCACGACCGTACGCTGGCCGCCCTCGAGCTGGCCCAGTCGAACCCGGCCGGCCGGTTAGCCTTGCGCCGGATCGCCGGGTCCATTCCCGCGCGGCCCGTGCAGGTCGGCGCGCTGCACTTTCCCAACCAGCTTGGCCTGGCCGCCGGCTTCGACAAGGACGCCCGCGCTGTGAGCGGGCTGGCGGCGCTCGGCTTCGGCCACATTGAGGTTGGCACGCTGACGCCGCGGCCGCAACCCGGCAACCCGCGCCCGCGCGTCTTTCGCCTGCCGGGAGACGGCGCGCTCATCAATCGTATGGGCTTCCCCAATGGTGGCGCGCCGGCCGCTGTGTCCCGCCTAAAGGCCCTGGCTGGGAAGCCCCGCGACTACATCCTGGGCGTCAGCCTGGGCAAGCAGAAAGACACGCCGCTGGAGGCAGCCGCGGATGACTATGTGGTGGTCATGCGCGCCGTCCATGCCTATGCCGACTACCTGGCGGTCAACATCAGTTCGCCCAATACGCCCGGCCTGCGCGAATTGCAGGGCGGGCGCTACCTGGAAGGCTTGCTGGCGACACTGGCGGCAGAGAACCACGCCCTGGCCAGCAAGACTGGTGGCGCGCCCAAACCCCTGTGGGTCAAGATCGCGCCCGACCTTACCTGGCCGGAGCTGGACGGAATACTGGCCGCGCTCAGCGGCGGGGGCGTGGCCGGGGTCATCGCCACCAACACGACGCTCGCGCGCCAGGGGCTAACCGGAACGGCGCGCTCCGAGAGCGGGGGACTGAGCGGCCGGCCCCTGCGGCCGCGCAGCACTGAGATGATTGCCTACATCTACCGGCAAACGGGCGGCGCGCTGCCGATCATCGGCGTTGGCGGTATCGCCACTGCTGAAGATGCGCGCGAAAAGCTGGATGCCGGGGCGGTCGTCGTCCAGCTATATACCAGCATGGTCTATGGCGGCCCCGGTCTCCCCGGCCGCCTCTTACGCGGCCTGGAACAGTAGAAGGCGCGCCAGAATGTCGCAACATGTGAGGATTTGCCCATCAGCGGGCATTCCGTGCGTCTTTTGCGTGAGCTATTCTTTGACCGCGCTATAATTCGCCTATGACTTTGCAGCCCAAGGCTCGCCTGGAGGCCACTGTCCACGGCCTGGTGCAGGGCGTCTCTTTCCGGCAGAATACGTTAACCGCAGCGCGCCGCCTGGGATTGGTCGGCTGGGTAGCCAACCAGTCGGACGGTTCCGTGCGTATCGTCGCCGAAGGAGACGAACCGGCTCTGCGCCAACTTCTTGCTTTCCTCCACAACGGTCCGCGCTTTGCGCAGGTCGAAAGGGTCGACAGCCAGTGGACGGCGGCGGATGGAGCCTTCACCGAATTCCGAATCCGCTTCTCATGACCGAGACTTACCGGTACAGCCGGCAGCGGCTGGCCTGGGCCATTCTGCTGGGTAGTTTCTTCGCCTGCGCATTCCTGAGCGTGTCGGCGCCGCTGGCTGCCCGTGCCTACCTGCAAAGTGCCCGGCAGCCGCTTGACGTGACGGTGCAGGCCAATCAGGGCACGGTCGGGGTCAACGCCGAGAACGGCCCGCGCCGCGCGGTGCTCGTAGGCGAGCCGCCCCAGGAGGTCGAGGGAGCCACGACGGTGCAGACCGATAATACGGCTTCGGCGCTGGTCAATATCGTGCCACCCAACAGCAGCGCTCCGGTCGCCGCGCTACAGGTTTCGGGCAACTCCACCGTTGAGTTGGAACAAGCCAGCGCGCCGCGCTTCCGCCTGAGCCGGCAGCCCCTCCGTCTCATCGTGGCCGTGCAAGCGGGGCGGGTGCGGCTCGATGTACCACCGTTCGTTGAGCGGCCGCTCGAAATGCGGCTGACGACGCCACAAGGTACGGTAACGATTGACGAGCCGGGCCGCTACATCCTCGAGGTCGATGGCGATGTTACTCAGGTTACGGTCCGCAGCGAGGGCGAGGCGGCCGTGGCCGCCCAGGGCCAGACGATGACCGTGGCGCACAACGAGCGGGTGGAGATTCGCGCCGGCCGCGCCCCGGACGGGCCGCTCGACCCGGCGCGCGACCTTATCCGCAATGGCGACTTTAGCCAGGGGCTGGACAACTGGGCCTCTTTCGCCTGGCGGGTGGAACTGACCGACGAACCGAAGGGTGAGACAAGCGTGTCGGCCGATGCCAACGACCCCATGCTGCGCTTCGTGCGCCAGGGTGTGGGCCATGCCGACGTCCGTGTCACCCAATCGATCAACCAGGATGTGTCCGGCTACGACTCGTTGCGCCTGTCAGCCACGTTGCGCATCGTCAATCAGAGTCTCGGCGTTTGCGGCGTCCAGGGTAGCGAGTGCCCCCTGTTTGTCATCGTCAACTACGTGGACGAGAGCGGCGTGAGTCGCGTCTGGCAGCACGGCTTCTACGCCACAGGCACGGTGGACGACAACCTGACGCCGGGGGCGTGCATCTCCTGCGCCGTGGTGCAGCGGCCGCACGACCGCGTACCCCTCGGCCAGCCCTACTTCTACGACGTCGACCTGATCCAGGAACTAGCCAGCCAGGGGTTCCTGCCGCCGCGCACCATCGAGAGCGTTACCCTCGTCGGCTCCGGCCATACGTTTGCTACCGACGTCTCCGACGTGGCCCTGATCGTGGAATAAGCGCTGAATCCAACACGAATGCACACGGAAATGACGGATTTACACCCGGCAGAATCGTGTCCGGCTTGCCGGGCTAATCCGTCTAATCGGTGTGGATCGGTGTCGAAGTCATTCGCCTATCTCTCAAACCCAAGTCCCCGCTGCTTGAGCGAAACGTAGCGCCCGTGGCCGATGACGATGTGGTCGAGTACGTCCACGTCGAGCAGCTTACCCGCCTGGACAACTTGCCGGGTTACGTTAACGTCTTCGGGCGAAGGGGCGGGGTCGCCGGACGGGTGGTTGTGGGCCACAATGAAAGCGGCCGCGTTTTCGCGTATGGCGGCCCGGAACAGCTCCCCGACGCGCACGACCGAGGTGTTTAGGCTGCCGATGTAGATCGTGGGCGTGCGCAGCACACGGTTGCGCGTGTCCAGCAGGATGAGCCGGAGATGCTCCTGCTCCAGAAACATCATCTCTGACTTGAGCAGGTGAAAGGCGTCGTCGGGGGAGGTTACGCGCGGCCGATCTTCTGGCGAGGTAGCAATGAGCCGCCGTCCCAGTTCCAGCGCGGCCTTGATCTCCGCCGCCTTGGCCGGCCCTATGCCGTTGGCCTCGGTCAATTCAGCAATGGACGCGCGGGCCAGCCCGGGCAAGTGGCCGAACTGGATCAGCAGCCGTTCGGCCAGGCGCAGGGCGCTCTCGCCCGGCAGGCCGATGCGCAGCGTGATCGCCAGCAATTCGGCGGTGGAGAGCGCCTCCGCACCTGTCTGGATCAGCCGCTCGCGCGGCCGGTCAGTCTCGGCCATGTCCCGGATCATGGGGAAGTAATGGATGGTAGAGGCGTCGGTGGCCATGTGCTGAATGCGTTCCGGGCAGGGCAGAAGACGGCGCAAAGCGAGCATTCCGCCGGGGGCGGGCAAAAGCAGACAACAAAGCGCCCGCGCCGCGGCCACGGGTTGCCGGGCGCGGGCGCTACATTCCGGGCTACGCCGAAGCGTTGCGGATCAGGACGACAAGCTCCTCCCACTCCTCGGCCGAGAAGTGCAGGGTCAGGCCGCCCAACTCGATGTGATAGACGTAACCGTCTTCCTCCTCGAAGTTACGCCAGACGGCGAACCCGAAGTTTTCCGTCTCTGCCAGAACGTCCGGCTCCATGTCGTGGTTGTTGTTCATGTGGTTCTCCTTGTTGCCAGCTTGTTGGGTGTCAGTTCTTAGGCGCCACTCCTTTTCAGGCGGGGGCGGCCCTCCATCGTCTTCAGGGACGATCGATAACTAATTACTACTCCAGCGCATATAGGACCCCACCCTCCGTGCCGACGTAGATAATACCGTCGGCGACGGCGGCCGAGGAAACGCCCGATTCGGCGCGGAACTGCCAGCGCAGATCGCCGGTGGCTGGGTCCAGCGCATAAAGGTTTTTGTCCGCGCTGCCGACGTAAACGAGGTTGTCGACGACGGCCGCGGCGGAGAAGACAATGTCTTCGGTCGGGAAAGTCCAGGCCATCTCGCCGGTGGCCGCATTGACCGCGTAGACCGTCTTATCGACGCTGCCCCAGACGAGCAGGTCGCCGGCCACGGACGGCGCGGAAAAATTCTCGGCCGGGGTTTGGTAAGTCCAGCGCGCGCGATGGGTGGAAATGTCGACTGCGTGCAAGACGCCCCCCAGATTGAGGTTGGAAGTCATGAAGTAGACGCTGCCGTTGGCGATGACGGGATCGGCCGTGGGGCTGTAGACCTCCGGCTCTGTCGCAAGCGCTGCCGGATCATAGGCCCACTGTTCCACGCCGGTCGTCGCGTCCAATGCATACAGTACGCCGTCCGACGCCGGAACGTAGAGGACGCCATCGGCGACTGCGGGGGAGAAGGCGATTACCAGGCCTTCCTTCACGAAGCGCCACTGCTCTTTCCCCGTCGTCGTGTCGAGGGCGACGACGACACCGCTTTCGCTAGTGGCATAGACCAGGTTGGCGACTACCGCCGGTGAGCCGGTGATACCGCCGCCCATGTCGAACCGCCAGCGCTCCGCGCCGGTTGCCGTGTCTAAGGCGTAGAGCTGGCCGTCCATCCCGCCAACGTAGACCATATCCCCGCTGACGGCCGGGGACGAGATGATCGGCTCGTCGGTTTCAAACCGCCAGCGTTCCGACCCTGTTTGACGGTCGAGCGCGTAGAAGTTGCCATCATAGCTGGCGGCAAAAACAGCATCGCCGAGAACGGCCGGCGTGGCGAAGAACCAGTCTTCGCCTTCAAATTGCCATTTGATGCGGTTGTATTTGTCCAGCCCCGCCGTGTCGTAGACACCGGTGCGGGCCGGGTTGGCGCGGTGCATAGTCGCATTGGCGGCGATTGTTGCCTCCGCGCCGCCGCGCCCGTTGCAGCCGGCAATCACTAGGACCGCCAGCAAAAGCAGTACCGGCCCAACTCGCCATCGCGTTTTGCGTTTGTTCATGCGTTTCTCGCAGGGAGAAGTCAATCTAAAAAGTGCCGCAGCACCGTATGCAGGATGCCGCCGTTGCGGTAGTAGTCTACCTCGACCGGTGTGTCGATGCGGCAAATCGTCTCAAAGGTCGTCACGCGGCCGTCGCCATGCTCGGCGCGGACGGTTACTGATTGCAACGGTCGCAGGCCATCATCCAGGTTAACCGTCGAGTAAGTTTCTGTTCCATCCAGCCCTAGCGTCTGCGGGTTCTGGCCCGGCTTGAACTGGAGCGGCAGGATGCCCATGCCGACCAGATTGCTGCGGTGGATACGTTCGAAGCTCTCGGCGATGACCAGGCGAATGCCCAACAGCAGCGGCCCCTTGGCCGCCCAGTCGCGGGAACTGCCCGTGCCGTACTCTCGCCCGGCCAGGACGACCAGCGGCGTGTTGGTCTCCTTATACTTGAGCGAGGCATCAAAGATGGTTGTCACTTCGCCCGTCGGCAGATAAGTGGTCATGCCCCCTTCGGTGCCGGGGGCCATCTGGTTGCGCAACCGGATGTTGGCGAACGTGCCACGGGTCATTACCCGATCGTTGCCGCGTCGCGAACCATAAGAGTTGAAGTCGCGCGGCTCGACATCGTTGTTGATCAGGTAGGCCGCCGCCGGGCTGGTGCGCGAGATGGAGCCGGCCGGCGAAATGTGGTCAGTGGTGATGGAGTCGCCGACCTTGACCAGAACGCGCGCGCCCTCGATGTTGCCGATGGGTCGCACGTCGCGCGACAGTCCCACGAAGAAGGGCGGCTCCTGGATATATGTCGAGGCTTCGTTCCAGGCGTACAGCTCACCGCCACTCCGGGCGATCAGGTTCCACATTTCGTTGCCGCTAAAGACGTTGCCGTACTGCTCGGCAAACATCTCCGGCGTCAGCGATTGGGCCATGACCTGCTTGATCTCGGTGTTGGTCGGCCAGATGTCGCGCAGGTAGACCGGTCCGCCGTCGCGGCCGACGCCCAGCGGCTCATTGAGCATGTCCACATCGGTGGTGCCGGCCAGCGCGTAGGCCACAACCAGCGGCGGTGAAGCCAGGTAATTGCTGCGCGTCTCGGGATGGACGCGTCCCTCGAAGTTGCGGTTGCCGCTGAGGACCGATGAAACGACCAGATCGCCCTCATGGATGGCCTGCGTCACCTCTTCCGGCAGCGGGCCGGAGTTGCCGATGCAGGTCGTGCAGCCGAAGCCGACGATGTGGAAGCCAAGCTGCTCCAGATAGGGCAGCAGGCCCGACTGCTTCAGGTAGCCCTCGACGACGCGCGAGCCGGGGGCCAGGCTCGTTTTGACATAGGATGGCACGTGCAGCCCCGCCTCGACGGCCTTCTTCGCTACCAGCCCGGCGGCGATCATGACGCTGGGGTTGGAAGTGTTGGTGCAACTGGTGATGGCGGCGATGACCACCGCGCCGTGACCGATTGCGGTCGTCTCGCCGTTGGTGACCTCGGCCGTTCGCGATAGGTCCGACTCACTGAGACCGAAGCCACGCGGCCCGACCGGGGCAACCAGTTGCTGCTGGAAGGTAGACTTCATGTTCTTGAGGCTGATGCGATCCTGCGGCAGTTTTGGCCCCGCCAGGCTGGGCTCGATCGTGGTCAGGTCAAGCTCCATGACATCAGTGAACTCGGGGTCGGGCGTGGCGTCGGTGCGGAACAGGCCCTGTTCCTTGGTGTACCGTTCCACGAGGTCGATAAGCTCCGCCGGGCGGCCGGTGTTGCGCAGATAGTTGAGCGTCTCATCATCCACCGGGAAAAAGCCGACCGTGGCGCCATACTCCGGGCACATATTGGCAATGGTAGCCCGGTCAGCCAGGCTCATGGAACTGAGGCCGGGGCCGAAGTACTCCACGAACTTGCCGACGACGCCGCGCTTGCGCAACATCTCCGTAATGCGCAGCACGAGGTCGGTCGCTGTCGTCCCCTCGGGTAGGCTCCCGGTCAGGCGCACGCCGATGACTTCGGGCGTCAACATGTAGATGGGCTGGCCAAGCATGACCGCCTCGGCCTCGATACCGCCAACGCCCCAGCCCAACACGCCCAGACCATTGATCATCGTCGTATGGGAGTCTGTGCCGACCAGACTATCGGGGAAAGCGACGCGGTCGTCGCCCTCGGCCTTGCTCATGACCACCTGGCCGAGGTACTCCAGGTTGACCTGATGGACGATGCCCGTCGCCGGCGGCACGACGCGGAAGTTCTCGAATGCCGCCTGGCCCCACTTGAGGAATTCGTACCGCTCGCGGTTGCGCTCGAACTCGCGCTCCGCGTTGTAGAACAGGGCGAAGGCCGAGCCGAATTGGTCGACCTGCACCGAGTGGTCGATGACCAGATCGACGGGCACGATGGGGTTGATGCGGTCGGGGTTGCCGCCGAGGCGCGACATAGCGGCGCGCATGGCCGCCAGATCGACGACGGCCGGCACGCCGGTGAAGTCCTGGAGAATGACCCGGCCCGGTTTGAAGGGAATTTCGAACGAGTCGCTCATCTGTGGCGACCAGCGAGCCAGCCGTTCGACGTCTTCGGGCATAACTTCATAGCCGTCGGTCGTGCGCAGCACAGCTTCGAGCAGTACCTTGATCGAAAAGGGCAGCCGGTCGATGTTGGCTATAGAACGCAGGGAGTTGAGCCGGTAGAAGGCATAATCCGTCCCCGCAAGACGCGCGCGCGCGCCAAAGTGATCGAAGAGTCGTTGGGTCATTGTTCACCTCGGTTCGGCCGCTGTCGGCGATCGCGCAAGCTCCGCACAGTCGCGCGGTCGAACCCTTGTATAAACCTGCCTGTTACGGTCGCTGGGCCGTATATGTTATGATAAAGGCCTTGCAATTATAGCCGAATTCTCTTGCCGGGAAACTGGCCACCGCGGCCGGTGGCAACCCAGCCGGCAGGAAGCGCGTCGTGCGGCACAGGAGCAAGGAGGTTCGCCATGATTGACAACAGCGCGCTCGCGACGAAGCATCCGCCCAGCGCCGGCACGGTCGGCCGCGACGAGGTTCGCCACCCGCTGCGCTTCTTCCTGTGGCTGACACAGACCTATGGCGACATTGTGCAATATCGCGCCAGCGTTGAGCCGGCCTACCTCATCAACCACCCTGACTTCGTGCGCCACGTTTTGCAGACGAACGGCCATAACTACAACAAGGATACTTACCTCAACAAGCACTTGATCGAATCGTTGACGGGTGAGGGTCTGCTGACTAGTGAGAATCCGCTCTGGCGCGAGCAGCGCCGTCTTATCCAGCCTGCGTTCCACCGGCGCAGCCTGGCTGCTTTTGCCGAACTCATGACCGGCGCCGCCTGCCGCGCAGTGGCCCGTCTGGAGGCGGTTGAGGCCGGGGCGACCGTTGACATTGCCCGCGAGATGACCCGGCTGACGCTCGACATCGTGACCCTGGCCCTGTTTGGCTACGACATTAGCGGGCGGGCCGAGGAGATCGGGGAGGCGATGGACACCATGGTGACCATTGGCCGGCCCAAACACCGCTTGGTGCGCGAGCGCATCGAACTGCTCGACGGTATTGTATTTTCGATTATCGACGACCGCCGCGCTCACCCGGAGCGCAACCGGGACGACCTGCTGGCAATGCTGCTCAACGCCCGCTACGATGACGGCACGCCGATGCCCGACCGGCAGGTGCGCGACGAAGTCATGTCTTTGCTGGTCGCCGGACACGAGACGACGGCCAACACCCTGAGCTGGACGTGGTACCTTCTGGCTCAGAACCCGGAGGTGATGACCCGGCTGCAGGAGGAAATAGACGCGGTGTTGGGCGGCCGCCTGGTCACCGTTGACGACTTCTCTCGCCTCGTCTACACCGACCAGGTCATTCAGGAGGCCATGCGTCTCTATCCATCGGCCTGGTCGATCAGCCGGCGGGCGCTGGGCGATGACGAGATCGGCGGCTACTTCATCCCCGCCGGAGCCATCGTCGCCATGAGCCCCTACACAATGCACCGCCACCCCGTCTTCTGGGACGACCCGGAGCGGTTTGACCCGGAGCGGTTTGCGCCGGAGCGCGCGGCGGCTCGCCCGCGCTTTGCCTACTTTCCGTTTGGCGGTGGGGCGCGCCAGTGTATCGGTAACTACTTCGCGCTGATGGAGAGCCTGACGATCATTCCTACCTTTGTGCAGCGCTTCCGTATGTCGCCGCGCTGGACGGCGCCGGTGGAAGAGCACGCGCTGATCACCCTGCGGCCGCGCGGCGGCGTCCCGGTCGCCCTGGAGAGACGTTGATGAGAGTGTTGTTTATTGGGGGCAGCGGCATCATCAGTTCGGCCTGTTCGGCGCTGGCTGTCGCGTCGGGTATCGACCTCACCCTGCTCAACCGCGGTCAGACGACCCGCCGGCCCATCCCCGCAGAGGCCCACGTCCTCCACGCCGACGTCCGCGACCCCGCTGCGGCGACCCATGCGCTGCGCGGCCAGACCTTTGACGCTGTGGTGGACTGGATCGCCTTTACGCCCGAGCACATTGCCGCCGACCTGGCGCTCTTCCGCGGCCGGGTGGGGCAGTTCATCTTCATCAGTTCGGCCTCAGCCTATCAGAAACCACCGCTGCGCCTGCCCATCACCGAGGACACGCCGTTGGACAATCCCTTCTGGCAGTACTCGCGCAACAAGATCGCCTGCGAGGCGCTTCTAATGGACGCCTACCGCGCGGAGGGCTTCCCCGTGACCGTCGTGCGTCCATCCCACACCTACGACGCTACGCTGCTGCCCTTCCACGGCGGCTATACCGTTCTCGATCGGTTGCGGCGGGGTAAACCCGTGCTCGTTCACGACGATGGCCAATCGCTGTGGACGCTGACGCACCACCGCGACTTCGCCCGCGCCTTCGTGCCCCTGCTGGGCGAGCCGCGGGCCGTCGGCGAGGCGTACCACATCACCTCGGACGAGGTGCTGACGTGGAACGAGATCGCCCGGCTGCTGGGCGAGGCGGCCGGGGTGGACTCGCGCATCGCTCATGTGCCCTCGGCCGTTGTCGCCACGTATGATGCCGGGTTCGGAGCCAGCCTGCTGGGCGACAAGGCCCATAACACCTACTTCGACAACAGCAAAATTCGCGACCTGGTGCCCGGTTTCGCCGCCGAGATCTCCTTTGCCGCCGGGGCGCGCGAGATCGTCACCTGGTACGACGCCCACCCCGAGGCGCAAGTCATCGACCCCGCCTTCGACGCCCTCCTCGACCGGATCATTGGCGAACACCAATCCGTGCGTCGCACCGTCTGAGGTGCGTCTCACGTTCCGGGGCTGTTCAATCGGAAGGTGCAACGCACTCAAGAAAGTGCGTCGCACCGGCCGCTCTTCGTGCGTCGCACCG
>CAZSOD010000001.1:0-75693 GCA_964608255.1 uncultured Ardenticatenaceae bacterium | reverse complement strand
GTGCAACGCACTCAAGAAAGTGCGTCGCACCGGCCGCTCTTCGTGCGTCGCACCGGCAGCGCCCCAGCTCCCCGCCCTCCCCTTGCCCCTTGCCCTGTGCAGGGCTATGCTTACCGGTGATGAACCCGTTTCACTGGCTCTTCGACAAGTTCTACCCCGCCATCCGCTACCTATATGAGCGAATCCAGGGCAACCGCTGGTTTGACCGGATCGCGCCGCAGTTGTGGCTGGGCGGCGCGCCGACTTATGAGCGCGACTATCAGTTCCTGCTCGATAACGGCATCAATGCCGTCCTCGACATGCGCGCTGAGCGCGAGGGCGACCGCGCTTTCTACGCCGGGCATGACATTGCCTATAAGCGACTGCAAGTGCTCGACGCTACGGTGCCCTCTGACGAGAATCTGAGCGAGGGGGCGGACTGGATCGACGAGCAGATCACCGCCGGCCGGACGGTACTCGTCCACTGCGCCAAGGGCCGCGGCCGCTCGGCCGCCGTCACCGCCGCTTACCTGATGCGCCACGAAGACCTGCCCTATGACGAGTGCCGGGCAATGATGAAGGAAGCCCGGCCGCTGGTCAAACTGGAAGAACGCCACCGTAGTCGCCTCGAAAAGTGGCGTCTCAGCGCCCGACAAACCGAACAGCCATGAGCCCCAATCTGCCCGCCGATTCACCGTCGCTGGCCATCGCCCAGCGCTCGCTGGGCAATCCCGCCCACCGTTACCCGCTCTTCCCGCCGCTCGTCGAAGGCTGCCCCGCAACCAGCACCGCCGACCTCCAGTACCCGCTGGCGCTCGACTACGAGTACGGCCACCTCCCCACCGGCTTTTTCGGCCGCGACCCCTACCCCGGCATCCGTCGCTGGGCCGAGTTGCTGCCGCCGTTGGTCCCCGGCCTGTCGATGGGCGAGGGCGGCACGCCGCTCGTAGCCGCGCCGCGCCTGGGCGAATGGGCTGGTTTTAAGGGCGAAGTTTACATAAAAGACGAGAGCCGCAACCCGACTGGCAGCCACAAGGACCGGCTGAACCTTTGCACCGTGAGCGCTGCCGTGCTGAGCGGCGCGCCGGGCGTTACCGTCGCTTCTTCCGGCAACCACGGCGCGGCCGCGGCCGCCTACGCCGCGCGGGCCGGGTTGCCATGTGTCCTGTTCATCACCGAGGGGACAGAGCCGCACCTGCTGCGGATGGTCACTGCTTATGGCGCGGCCGTGGTGCCGCTGCCCCGGCCGCTGCGCCGCGTGCTGATGCGCGAACTGGTCCACCGCGCGGGCTACCACCCGGTCAGCAGCATCACGTCTGTCCACACCGGCCACCCATTTGGTCCGGAAGGTTACAAGACCATAGCCTGGGAGATCTACCGTCAACTGGGCGACCGGCTGCCGGCGGCGGTTTTTGTGCCGACCGCCTATGCTGAGTTGCTCTACGGCGTCTGGCTGGGCTTCAAGGAGTTGTGCCAGGTGGGTGGCGCGGGCGCACCGCCGCAACTTTTCGCCTGCGAGCCGGCAGCGGGCGCGCCGCTGAAGGCGGCGCTGGCGGCGGGGCGGCCGGTGGTGCAGGTGGACGAAGCGCCCACGGCCGCCTACAGCATCGTCGTCGGAGCCAACAGCTATCGCGGCGTGCTGGCCGTGCGCGAGAGCGAAGGCGACGCGCTGGCCGTTACCGACGCTGAGATGTTCGCGGCGCAGACGGCGCTCGGCCGCGAGGGACTGTGGGCGGAGCTTTCGGGCGCGGCCGGGCTTGCGGGACTCCGCCAGGCGGCGGGCATGGCCTTCGATGGCCCGGTGGTCTGCCTGATGACCTCCAGCGGGTTGAAGGACCAGGGCCTGCCCGCGCCGGAACTCCCGCCCGTCGCCCCGACCTGGGAGGCCGTTCGACAAACGCTCAAGGACGTCTACAATTTGCGCGTCTAGAAGATAAGAAACCGAAACCACAGATTACACAGATTTCACAGATTAGGGGGCGCAATTGGTGGGATCTGTGTAATCTGTGGTTACTCCTTCTATGTCCGCCGAAACCGTAACCCCCAGCCGCCAGCAGTATCTCGACGTTAAGGCCCAGCACCCGGACGCCATCGTCTTCTTTCGCCTGGGCGACTTCTACGAGACGTTCGACGACGATGCCGCTATCGTCGCCCGCGAACTGGACCTTATCCTGACCAGCCGCCCGCAGGGCAAGAGCGGCCGGGTGCCAATGGCCGGCGTGCCCCACCATTCGGTCGAGAACTACATCGCGCGCCTGATCGGCCGCGGCTACAAGGTCGCTCTGTGCGAGCAGATAGGCGCGGAACTCGTCAACGGACTGATGCCGCGCGAGGTGACGCGCGTTTTCACCGCCGGCACAGTCGTTGAGCCGGGGATGCTGGAGGCGGGGCGCAATAACTACCTGGCGGCCGTTGTTCTCGATGAGGAACGCGCGGGGTTGGCCTATGCCGACATCACCACTGGCGAGTTCGCCACAACGCAAGTAAGTAGCCGCCGCGAGTTGTTGGAAGAGCTGGCCCGCCTGGCCCCGGCCGAGTTGTTGCTTCCCGACGGCATCTTTCTGGAGACCGCACAGATCAAGACAGTCAGCCCTCTGCCGTCGTGGCGCTTTGAATTGGGCCACGCCCGCCAGACGCTACTGCGCCACTTTGGCGTCAGCACGCTCGACGCGTTCGGTTGCGAACAGAAGCCCCTGGCCGCCCGCGCCGCCGGGGCCGCACTCCACTACTTGCAGGAGACGCAGCGCGGCAGCATCGGCCAGATGCAGCGCCTGACGACCTACTCCACCGCGGGCTATATGGCCCTCTCGGAGGCCACGCGGCGTAACCTGGAACTGACCGACTCGCTGACCGGAGCGAAAGAGGGCTCGCTACTCTTCGTCCTCAACAAGACGGTCTCGCCCATGGGCGCGCGCCTGCTGCGCCAGCGCATCACCCGCCCGCTGCTGAATGTTGGCGCGCTGCACGAACGGCTCGATCAGGTCGAGACTCTGGTCGGCGATGCGTTGCTACGGGCGGAAGTGCGCCTCGCTCTGCGCGGTCTGCCCGACCTGGAGCGGCTGACCAATCGGACGCTGGCCGGTAAGGCCACGCCGCGCGACGTGGCCCAGATCGCGACCGCTCTGGCCGGGGTGGATCGGCTGAAGGCGCGCGTGAACGGAACACCGGCCCTGGCCGCGGCCGCGCGCCGGCTCGACCCCTGCGCCGAAGTGGCCGAGACGATTGGCCGGGCGCTGGTCGAGGACGCCCCCGCCAATTTGATGAAGAGCGGTTTCATCCGGCCCGGCTTCTCGGCCGAACTGGACGGCGTTGTCAGCACGTCGTCCCATGCCCGCGAGTGGGTCGCCTCGCTGGAGCCGCGCGAACGCGAGCGGAGCGGCATCCCCTCGCTCAAGGTCGGCTTCAATAAGGTTTTTGGCTACTACATCGAGGTCACGCACGCCAACACGCGGCTCGTCCCGTCCGATTACATTCGCAAGCAGACCCTGACCAACGCCGAGCGCTACATCACGCCGGAATTAAAGGAATACGAAACGCTCATCCTGAACGCCGAAGAGCGCATCTTGCAGATCGAGCGGCGGCTGTTCAGCGAGTTGTGCCAATTCGCCGGCGGTTTCGGCGAGCGGCTGCTGGGGACGGCCGCGGCGCTGGCTGAAATCGACGTGGCCGCCTCTCTGGCCGAGGTTGCGGCGTTGAACGACTACGTTCGCCCGGCGCTGGCGGATGACATTGTCCTGCGCATCGAAGCCGGCCGCCATCCCGTGGTGGAGGGCGCGCTGAACGAGGGGCTTGTTCCCGGCCTCCGCCGCGGCGAGCGGTTTGTGCCGAACGACACCCACTTTGATGGCGCGAGCCCCATCCAGATCATCACCGGCCCGAATATGAGCGGCAAGTCCACCTACTTGCGGCAGGTGGCGCTGATCACGCTGATGGCCCAGATCGGCAGCTTTGTTCCGGCGGCGGCGGCCCATGTGGGTCTGGTGGACCGCATTTTCACCCGCATTGGCGCCCACGATGAACTGCACGCCGGACGCTCGACGTTTATGGTCGAGATGGTGGAGACGGCCGAAATCCTCCACCATGCTACCCACCGTTCGCTGCTCATCCTCGATGAGATCGGCCGCGGCACCAGCACCTATGACGGCCTATCGCTGGCATGGGCCATTGTCGAGTTCCTGCACAATCACCCGCGCCTGAAGCCACGCACGCTCTTTGCGACTCACTACCACGAGTTGACCGGACTGGCCGACTTTCTGCCCAACGTCGCCAACTTCAACGTCGCTGTTACCGAGGAGGGCGGCGAAGTCACCTTCCTGCACCACATCGTGCCCGGCGGAGCCGACCGCAGCTACGGTATCCACGTCGCCCAGTTGGCCGGGCTGCCGCGCGACGTGATCGCGCGTGCCGGAGAAATCCTGCGCGACCTGGAACGCCACGCGCCAACGGCGGCCGTAGAGCCGAGCCGGCTGTCCAGCGGCCAGCAGATCGCTCTGTTCCCGGAATCCAGCCCGTTTCTGGATGAGCTACACCAACTGGACGTGAACGCGTTGACGCCGTTGCAGGCGATCAACAAACTGTACGAATGGAAACAACGCTACGCTGGCCAGCGCCCGTAGCCCGTCCCCCAATCATCGCGGAGCGCCATGAACCCCAAACCACGGAACGGGCGGCAGTCTGACGAAGCCCAAAGCGAAGAACTGCTGCGTGCCCGGCGCGAGCTGGCGCAGGTTACGGCCCAACTCCACCGGCTTCAGCAGCGCCGCTCGAGCCTGCTGGCAATGGCGGCCCACGACCTGCGAACGCCACTGGCGATCATTCAGGGTTACTCGCAGTTGCTGGCCGCGAGCCTATCGGCCGACACCGACGCCGCCACGCGCGAATACCTGACAACGATCGTCGGTCATTCGGCCGGGTTGGCCAACACGATTGAGAACCTCGTAGCCCTCGACCAGATGGAGCGGGGGGAGATGACGATCTCCACCATTCGCTGCGATCTGACCGAACTCGTCCTCTCAGCCCTGGCTCAGGTGGAAGGACTGGCAACGGTCAAAGGGCTTGTTATCCACTGCGAAACGCCGCCCGACCCCATCTGGATTTACGCGGACGAAGATCAGGTCGGCCGCGTCCTTTATAGCCTGTTCAGCCACGGCGAAAAATACGCGCGGCCCGGCGGCGATCTGCGAGTCGAGGTCACGGTCTACGGGGGATTCGGGCGCGTGACGCTGGCCGATCCAAGGCGGTTGCTGGCCGCCGAGACGGCGGCTCGCCTGTTTGACCTGGTCGAAATCGGTCACGACGGCCGCGGGGCGCTCGCGGGCACGGACATGGGCCTCGTCGTTGCCCGGCATGTGGCCGAAGCCCATGGCGGCGGTGTAGAAGCCGTGTCAAGCCCGGAGAAGGGAACCGTTTTCACGCTCTACTTGCCGCGCAGCGAGGCTTAAGGAATGGGTGGTGCACGCACATGAACGATTCTGGAGCGCAGTCCGACGCTATCCCTTTTGACGACGACACATGGCAGCAGCTGCCCGACTTTCTAGCTAATCTACCTGAGCCGGTTTGCTTGTACGTCTGGGGCGACGAGGCGGGAACCGTGGCGGAGCGCGAGGCGGCGCAGTTGGCCCGCACGCTGGCCGGGCGCTTCCCCTTGCTCAGCTATCGCCTGTTTCCACGGCGGGAGAACTATCGTTACTATCCCGTTATCGGCGTTATGGCCGGCACGGCGGCGGAAGCCAGCGACTATGGCGTGCGCATCATCGGCCTGCCCATCGGCTACCAGATGACTTCGCTCATCGCCGCCATTCAGGCCGTGGCCTTTCGCGGGCAGACGCTGGAACCGATGACGCGCATCAAGCTGGGCCGGTTGCCGGCCGATCAGGAGATCGCTATCGAGGTGCTGACCTCGGCCGAGGATGAGCTGGGCGGACTGGCGGCGAAAGTGGCGTTTGGCGCGGCGGCCGCCGCCGAGCGCGTGCGCGCCTTCCTGATTGTGACCGACTTTTTTCCCGAGGCGGCGCAACGCTATTCGGCGCTGGCGTTGCCGCACGTAGTCATCAATCGCCATATCCACTTCAGCGGCGCGCCCGACGAATCCGACCTGCTGCGCCACATCGGCCTGGCGCTGAAAAGGGAGTGAGAAGCGCGCGTCAAAGCCCAAAAGAACGGGAATAAAGGTGTCTAGCTCGCGCTCTTGGCGCTCCTGGGGACCGGATGCTTAGTCCTGGGAATCGCTAGACTTGTGGCCGTTGGGCGCGCGGGCGACGGCAGCTTCGACGCGGCGCTGAAGGCGGCGCACGCGGGAGCGGCCGCGGGCCAGCATGTAGCGCACTCGCTTCCACTCGTGGTCGACAAACGACACCTGTGGCGGCGTAACGTCCCACTTCACCACCGACGCGCCCCAGGTCAGCCCGCCGCCGAACCCGACAAACACAACGTTGTCGTCGGGCTTCAGACGCCCCTCGCGCACAGCGTCGCACAAGGCCAGCGGGATGGACGCGGCTGACGTGTTGCCCGTCCGTTCGACGTTCAGATAGAACTTCTCCAGCGGCAACTTCAACTTCTTCGCCGAAGCCTCGATAATCCGCACGTTGGCCTGGTGGGGGATAATCAGCGCGACGTCGTCGAGGTTCAGGTCGGCCATCTTCAGCGCGTCCTGCACCGCCGAGGCGATGACATTGGTAGCGAAGCGAAAGACCTGGCGGCCGTCCATGTCGACAATGTTCTTGTGGTGACCGTTGCTGGAAAACTCCGGCCCAAGGATGGGCACCGGGTTGTGGTAGAGCGCGGGCAGGCAGAGGAGGTCGGCCCCGGAGCCATCGGCGCGCAGTGTTGTCGCCATGACTCCCCCGGGCACGCTCGAGCCCTTCAGCACGACAGCGCCGGCGCCGTCGCCAAAGAGGACACAGGTGCTGCGATCGCTCCAGTCAAGGACGCGCGACATGGTTTCTGCCCCGATGACGAGCGCGTTGCGCGCTGAACCGGTGGCAATGGACTGCGCTGCCATCTGCAGAGCGTAAACGAAACCGGAGCAAGCCGCGCTAAGGTCGAACGCCGCCGCCCGCCCCGCGCCAAGATAATCCTGCACGACGCACGCCGTGGAGGGAAACATGTATTCCGGCGTGGAGGTGGCGACGATGATCAGCTCGACCTGCGAAGGGTGGATGTCGGCCACGGTCAAGGCGCGGGCCGCGGCCTCGAAGGCCAGCGTGGCCGTCGTTTCATGCGCGGCGGCGATATGGCGCTCGCGAATGCCGGTACGCTGGAAGATCCACTCGTCCGAAGTGTCGACAAACTGCGCCAGTTCGTCGTTGGTCACCGCCCGGTCGGGAAGATAGCAGCCCCAGCCGACGATATGGGCGTATTGCATCATTAGTTTCCGTTGTTGAGCAACAGTCTCGCAATATTGAAACCCTGCCTTCCGGCAACAGTTGCGCCCGCGATTGCCCGGCGGCTACAATCGCAATCAGATAGCGCGGGTTGTCCGGCCCGTGGTGACAGATTTGGCGGACTGGACCATTTTCAGGCGATGAACGATTCGACTCGAGCGCCGGGACAACGATGGGGAGTGGCCGCAGGGTGCGGTCTCATCTTGCTCTGCGCGGGCGTCGCCTTGCTGGGTTGGATGGGCTGGCGGCTGCTGAGGCCGGTTGCCCCTGGGGCAGCGCCCTACCCCACGCCGGCCGCCCTGCCATCTCCGGCCCCGCCGACTCCTGAGCCCGCCGATCGCCCGCTCGACGGCAAGCTCCAGCCGACGCCGCAGGCATTTCCCGCCGTCCCCGCATCCATCGACCAGCGGCCGTTGCCAGCGACCGCCCAGCTGGACCTCGCTCGCCTTTTCACGGCCACCTTGCCCGTACTCGACTACTTTGCCGCGGCTCAAACGCTGGGGAGGATGGACCCGGGTGAGCGAGTCGTCGCGCGGCCGGCAGCCCGCGTGGGTGACCGCGAGACGTTCTACACAGCCGACGGCGCGCGCGAGGCGGAGCTGGTCTACCAGGACGACCTGGCCGCCTACTGGGTCGAAGTTGGACTGGGGCTTAACCGCAAGGCGCTCGTCGCCGCCGCCGACCGGTTGCGCGGCCGCTATTACCCGTTGCTGCTCCAGAACTTCGGCCAGGAGTGGCGGCCCGGAGTGGATGGCGATCCGCATTTCACCATCCTCCACGTCCTTGGCCCGCCCGACGACACGGAGCTGGGTTATTTCATCGACGAAGACCAGTATCCGCGCTCGCTCTTCGACGAATCGAATGAGCGGGAAATGGTCTACCTGAATATGTCGCAGCTGGAGGTCGGCGAGCCGCTCTATGACGGCACACTCGTTCACGAAATCCAGCATCTTATCCAGTGGAACCTCGACGCGAACGAAGAGCCGTGGCTAAACGAGGGACTGTCCCAAGTGGCGGAGACGCTCAGCGGGCTTGACACCGTCGACGCCGCGTCGTGGTTGGAACAGCCTTATGTCCGGCTCGACCGCTGGTCGGATGACGAGCCGGATGTCTATGCTCATTATGCCGGCAGCTACCTCTACTTGCTCTATCTGTGGGAGCAGGCCGGCGATCTGGCTCTGCGCGAACTGGCCCGCCACCCGGCTAACGGCCTGGCGGCCGTCCGCGCCGTCCTGGCCGGCCACCGGCCCGACCTGACCCTAGAACAGTTCACCGGTGACTGGGCGGCGGCCGTCTACCTCGACGGTGAGACCAATGATCCACGCTTCTCGCTGGCCAGAGCCTACGACCTGGGACCGGCATTCCTGGCCGACCGGGCCCGGCAGTTGCCCTTTGCAACCACGGCCACGCTCAACCAGTATGCCGTCGATTACATTGACCTCGACTTCAGTGGCCCGGCGGTCGTCTCCTTCGCTGGCGACACGACTGCCCATCTTATCGACTCGCCCCCTGATGGAGGCGCCTTCTGGTACGCGTTGCCCGCTAACAGCAGCCGGGCGCAGCTGACAGCCACGGTTGACCTCACCGGTCTGAACGCGGCCAGTCTCGATTTCAGCGTCTGGCACGATTTGGAACCGGATTATGACTACGCCTATCTCTCGGTTTCGGCCGACGGCGGCCGGACGTGGGACCTGCTATCGCCGCCGGGCGCTGTCAGCGGCGACTACGGCCCGGCCTGGGGTGGGACAAGCGACGGCTGGGTGCCCCTCTCCGTCCCGCTCGACGCCTACGTCGGGCGGCCAGTGCTGTTGCGTTTCGACGTGGTGACCGACTTTGAGGTAACGGGTCGCGGTTTCGCTGTGGCCGGATTGTCCGTGCCGCAACTACCAGCCCAGCCGCCGTGGCGAGGAGATGGCTTTGTTGAGACGGGCGCGGCGCTGCCGCAGCGGTGGGAAGTGCGCGTGATCCGAAAAGGGGCGACACCCGAGGTGATTCCGCTGGCGCTGGACAGCCAGAACCGGGGGCAACTGGCGCTAGATATGGCCCCGGACGGTGGGGCACTGGTCGTGGTGCCCGTAACGCCTTTCGTTGACGAGGCGGCCGATTACTGGGTTGGCGTGGCGCGCTAATCGTTCATGACTGTTTGGCCATGCGGTACTGCGCCTCGAGTTCGCGCCGCTTTTCGTCACGCGCCGCGCGCGCCTCTTGCAACGTCAGTTGCCAACGCTCCTCCGCGTCGTGGAGAAGCTCCGGCCCGGAGGCTGGCGTGAACAACAGCGCCGTCACCGCGCCCACCAGCGCGCCACAAATCGCGCCCGCCATGAAGCCCATTACTTTGCCCATTGCACCGCTCCTGTCAATTGAGTTGACCGTGATTGTAGCGGAATTAGGAAATTGGAATTAGGAATTCAGACGACGGGGAGCAGGTCTTTGATAACTGAGAAAAGGCTAAAGACCACGTTGATGGAGAAAACTTCCACAGATTTCACAGATTCGCATCTGTATTATCTGTGGATACTTCTTCTTTGGAAGGCGACCGGCGACTAACGATCGTCCGTCAACCAGCAACTTCCCGGAGGTATTATGTCCGAATACATCGAGATCGAGACTGAAACCGGCGATGATGGCATGATCCTGTTTCACACCAATCTGCCACTGACGGCCGAGGGGCGCGAGGAGATATACGAGTCGCCGGAAGCGCTGGACGAGGGCTCGCCGGTGGCTCAGGCGCTATCGGTCGTGACAGGCATCGAAGCGCTGACCATGAGCGGCGGTGAACTGGCCGTGGCCGCGGCGGCCGATGCCGACTGGCATGCCATTGTCGCCGACATCACCGCCGCTCTCAAGGACTTCTTTCTATAGGGACAGGTCGCCCAACCCCTACCAAAGTATGCTTGTTGTCAGTAGGACTGGGTCTCGGGCCCGCTCCTAGACCTGGCCTGACTTGACCTTTATCGCCAGCTGCAACTCGTCAAGCTGGCGCTGCAGGACGTGCGAGGGCGCGTCAGCCATCAGATCCGTCGCCTGCGCGGTCTTGGGGAAGGCCATGACCTCCCGGATATTCGGCTCCCCGGCCATCAGCGCCACCAGCCGGTCGATGCCGGGCGCGATGCCTCCGTGGGGCGGCGCGCCAAACTCGAAGGCTTCCAGCAAGTGCCCGAATTGGTCGCGGGCTTGCTCCATCGAGAAGCCGATGAGCGACATAATCTTGGCCTGCAACTCCTGATCGTGGATTCGGATGCTGCCGCCGGCGACTTCGAAGCCGTTGCAGACCAGGTCATATTGCTGGCTGAGGACGGCCGCCGGGTTCGTGTCGAGCAACGAGACGTGCTCCGGTTTAGGCGAGGTAAACATGTGGTGGCTCGGCGCAAAGTGGCCGTCCTCCAGTTCCTCCTCAAATAACGGGAAGTCGATCACCCAGGCAAAAGCCAGCTCTTTCTTATCCGCATACCCGAGTCGCCGCGCCAACTCAGTCCGCAGGGCGCTCAGCGCATTGTGGACGACAGCTTTCGTATCGCTGGAGATGAGGATCAGGTCGCCCGGCCCGGCGTTGAGCCGCTCGGTGATGGCGATGAGCTGGTCAACCGTAAAGAACTTGGCGATCGGGCCGCGAATCTCGCCCGTGTCCGGCTGGATGGCCAGCCAGGCCAGTGCCTTGGCTCCCTGAGTCCGGGCCATCTGCTCCAACTCATCCAGTTGCTTGCGGCTATAGGTGGCGCAACCGGGAGCGCAAATGGCTTTAACCGGCTTGCCCGCGGCAACGTTTTCGGCAAAGACACGAAAAGCGCTGTTGCCCACGATGTCGGCGATGCTGACCAGTTCCATGCCATAGCGCAAGTCAGGCCGGTCGGTGCCAAAACGCTCGGTCGCTTCGGCATAGCTCAGGCGCGGGAACTGCTCATAAGCCAGCGGCACAAGGCTGACCGCCTTTACCATCCCGACCATGAGTTCCTCAATCAGGTTTAGCACGTCGTCACGCTCGACGAAACTCATCTCCATATCGAGTTGGGTAAACTCCGGCTGGCGGTCGGCGCGCAGGTCTTCGTCGCGGAAGCAGCGGGCGATCTGGAAGTAACGCTCATAGCCGGCGACCATGAGCAGTTGTTTGAGTTGTTGCGGGCTTTGCGGCAGCGCGTAGAACTTGCCCGGATGGACGCGACTAGGCACAAGGTAGTCGCGCGCCCCTTCGGGTGTGGATTTGAACAGGATCGGGGTTTCCACCTCGATAAAGCCGCGCTCGTTGAGAAAGTCGCGAATGAACTTGATCGCATTGTGGCGCAGCATCAGGTTGCGTTGAAGCCGCTCGCGGCGCAGATCGAGGTAGCGATAGCGCAGGCGGGTGGTTTCGTCAACGGCATCGTCGCGGTCAACGGGGAAGGGGGTCGTTCGTGCGGAGTTGAGCACCGTGACTTGTTCGGCCAAAACCTCGACCTCCCCGGTCGGCATGTTCGGGTTCTCCTGACCCGGCGGCCGCGGGCTGACCACGCCGGTCACTTGCACGACGTACTCGCTGCGCACCCCTTCGGCCGCGGCGAAACCCGCCGGTGTCCGACCGGAATCGACGACGACCTGGGCCTTGCCGCCCCGATCGCGCAGGTCGATAAAGATAACGCCGCCCATGTCGCGCCGGCGATTCACCCAGCCCGCGAGCGTCACGGTCTGACCAATGTGTTCGCTGCGTAGTTCACCGCAACTGTGGGTCTTCAGCATAAATGACTTCCTGCATAATTTGAATTTCGAATTGGGTCGGGCCCGCCACGGGCGTAGCCGGCATCCTTGTCCCCGCGCCGCCCAAGGCAACCGCTGATTCTAGCATAGCCTCGGGGGCGCGCCAAAAGCCGGAATGCTACGACCGTGCCGCCCGCCGTACCCGATCGGGCCTTACCCCAACGCGATTATTTTGCAGAAACGATTCATAAAAATTGACAGTTATCTATATCACTGCTAGAATCTCCCTATACTTTTGCAAGACACTCTATCGTTATCGTCACGAGGACTGAAGGAAAATGGATGTTCAGCAACTAGATCAGGTGCAAACGGAGACGGTTTATCTGACCGACGCGGCTGCGGCGACCGTCCGCAACCTGTTGGTTCAGAAGAATGTGCCCGACTACGGCTTGCGCGTTTTCGTGGCCGGCGGTGGTTGCTCCGGTATGCAGTACGGTATGGCCCTCGAAGCCGAAGCCCGCGATTACGATCACGTCATCGCTCACGACGGTGTGAAGGTTTTTATCGATCCCACGAGCATGATGTATTTGAACCAGGCCACGATTGATTACGTGGACAGCATCATGGGCGGCGGGTTCAAGATCGAGAATCCCAACGCGGTGACCTCGTGCGGCTGCGGCACGTCCTTCAAGGCGAAGAACGGTGGCGGTTATGAGGGGCCGGCGGGCGGCGGTTGCGGCTGCGGCCACTAAGCGCAACGCCTCAAACGATATCAAAGGGTGGCGGCCGCCGGGCCAGCCACCCTTTTTTGTTAGGTAAATGCGCGGGGAAGCGCCATGAGCATTCGCTATTTCACCATTGAAGAGGCTAACGCCGTGTTGCCGGAACTGGAGCCGCTGGTGGGCCGCGTTCTAACGCTGCGGGCGCGCATTTCCAGCCGAAGTCGTCAAATGGGCGAGCTCTTGACTGACCTCAGCAGCGACGTAGGGGGCCCGTTACCCTCGCAACTGGCCGGCGAATTCGCTGAGCTGGAGAGACTGGTCGGCCGCATTCAGTCGCATGGCTGTGTGTTGAAGAGCCTGGAGGCAGGCCTGCTGGATTTCCTGTGCGAGCGCGAGGGGCGGGACGTCTTCCTGTGCTGGCGCTACGGCGAGCCGAGCGTCCAGTACTACCACGAATTACACACCGGGTTCGGCGGCCGCCGGCCGGTTTAGCGCGATCCGCTTGCTTGTTCATTGCAGCGGGGCGGCCAGTGGCCGCCCTTTTTGCTATCTGGGCAAATCGGACGAATTAGCGACAGATACTTGACAAAATATAGACAATACTTTAGAATGTCCAACAGTCAGTCACATAACAAACGAAGAGAGATGGGAAGGCGTGATAACGCTCCTTCCCCTGACTATGAGGAGTTGATAATGTACGACGCGAACCAGATGAACGGCCATAGCAACGGCAACGGTCGTGTGAACGAATTTGCGACTGCGCTGCTGATGAAGACAAACGGCGCGGTTGGCACCAATGGGCACGCGCACGCCCACCAGGTGTTCCCGCCGATGATTGCGACGGCGGCCGAGCGCAAACAGGCGATCGAGAACGCTGTGCGCGACATTCTGGTCAACGTCGGCGAAGATCCGCAGCGCGAGGGCCTGCTGCGCACGCCGCACCGCGTGGCCAAGATGTGGGGCGAGGTGCTGGAGGGGTATGATATCGACCCGGTGGCTTTGGTCAACGGCGCACTGTTCGATGTCGCCTACGACGAGATGGTCGTTGTCAAAGAGATCGAGTTCTTCAGCATGTGCGAACATCACATGCTGCCCTTCTTCGGCCGCGCCCACGTCGCCTACATTCCCAGCGACAAGGTGATCGGTCTGTCGAAAATCCCGCGCATCGTCGATATGTTTGCCCGCCGCCTGCAAGTGCAGGAACGGATGACGCAAGAGATCGCCGACATGCTGGAGGAAGTGCTGGCTCCGCGCGGGGTAGCTGTCGTCGTCGAGGGGTCGCACATGTGCGGTATGATGCGCGGCGTGGAAAAAGAGCACACCCGGATGGTTACGACGGCCATGCGCGGCGAGTTCAAATCCGACCGCGACCTGCGCAATGAATTCATGGACCACCTGCGTCGCCCGAGCGGCGGCATTCAGTAGGTGTCCTACCTCTGGGGGACGATCGCCCGCGTCTAGAGTCACGGCGCGGGCGGTCTTTACGATTGCCCCATGCGGGTGCGGCGGAGGAAAATAACTGCCTCATCGTAGGAGGTCACTTCTCCCGCCGCCTGGGCTTCCTCCAACTGGGCGATCAGTTGTCCCAATTCTCTGCCTGGGCCCATGCCGAGCAGCTGCATGATCGCCTGCCCATTCAGGAGCCGCACCGGCATCACCGTTTGTTCGCGTTTCTCATAGTAGTGCTCTAGCAACGTCGCGGCCACGTCTAGCAGGCTTTCCCAACTACCCTCGTGGCCCGGCCCGTCGTAGGTCGCCAGGTGGTCGGCCAGCGCCAGCAGGGTCACGTCGATGCCCGAAGCGTGGAGGGCACGGTAGTAGCGATAGACGGCGCGCGCGGACGGGGCGCGGCCCTCGGTAGCCAGAAGAAGCGGGCGCATGTGGCCGTCCACCGTATCGCGCACCCGGCGAACAGCCTCGCCGCTGAACTTAAGCCGGTTCAGCGCGGCCGCTGTGGACTTCGCGCCCGCCTCATCGTGGCCCAGGAAACGGATGCGGCCCGTTTCATCCACCGTCCGCGTGAGTGCCTTGCCGCTGTCGTGGAACAGCGCCGCCCAGCGCAAGAGAAGCCGGCCGCGCACCCCGCCGTCAAGCGTCTCGTCGAGATGGGCCACTAGCCGCTGTCGATAGGGAGCTAGAACGCGCCCGGCGGCCTCGGCCCAGATGGCGCTCACCACGCCACCATCTATCACCTGCTCTACCTCGACGAGATAGCGCAAGACGCGCAGGGTGTGGGGGAGAACGGCCTCGTGATGGGGTGGCGATTGGTCGAGGCCGCGCAGCGCCGCGACCTCGGGCAGCACGCTGTCGAGTAGTCCCCAGGTGTCCAGGCGCGCAATAGCCGGCGCCGGCGTGGCAAGCGCCAGCATGCGGCTAAGTTCGTCGCGAAGACGCTCCGGTGAGGTGCGCGAGGAAAGCGTTGGGCCGGCATCCCGGACGGCGGCGAGCGTTTCCGCAGTGACGTTAAAATGAAGTTGAATGACGAAACGCGCTGCGCGGAGGGCCCGCACCGGGTCATCGCTAATCGAGCCGGCATGAATGGCGCGGACGAGTCCCGCTTCCAGGTCGGCCAGACCCCCGTGGTGGTCGATGACGTCGGCCCGATTGCGCCCGGCAATGGGCAGCGCTAGGGCGTTGATGGTGAAGTCTCGGCCGCGCAGATCCTCCGCGAACGACTCTCCGCGGTAACGAGCGATGTCGAGCGTCGTGTCGCCGGAAAAGATCCGCGCCACGTCGCGGCTCTCATCCAGGGCAAACCAGGGCAATCGCAACCGCCGCGCCAGCCGCTCGGTCAGGGCCGTTGCGCCGGTGGGGACGATGAGATCGATGTCGTGGCCGGGCCGGCCCAGCAGCGCGTCGCGCACCGCCCCACCCACGATGTGCACCGGCTGTGCTTCGTCCGCCAGCAGGGGGAGCAATCGGTCGAGTAATGGGTCAAGCGCGAGCGGCATGGGTAAGCGGCGGTCGGCCGTCGCTCCTACTGCATCAGGTGCGCAAACACTTCCGGCTTTAGAACGGCGATATAGGGCAGGTTGCGATAGAGTTCGTCGAAATCGAGACCGTAGCCGACCACAAATTCATCGGGAATGTCAAACCCCACGTAGTCAACATCGACCTGAACTTCGCGCCGGGCGGGCTTATTGAGCAAGGTGCAGATGCGCAGCGAGGCCGGCGAACGCGCCATGAGGCTGCGGCGCATGTAGCCCAGCGTGCGGCCGCTGTCGATAATGTCCTCAACGATCAGAACGTGGCGGCCGTCGATAGGCGTCTTCAGGTCCATAATGATCTGCACCGCGCCGGTGCTGGTGATGCCACGCCCGTAGCTGGAGATACCCATGAAGTCAAGACTGTGGGGGCGATGCAGAGCCCGGCTCAGGTCGCCCAGGAACATAAACGCTCCTTTAAGGACGCAGATGAGCAACAGGTCGTCGTTGCCGGCGTAGTCGGCCTCTATTTGGTCGGCGAGGACGCGGATGCGCTCCGCCAGCGCTTGTTCGTCGATGAGGATTTTGGCGATGTCGTTGTGGAGGTCGCGCATGACTTGGCTTCCTAGATTTCGGCTACCGGTTCGGACGAGGGCAAAACGACGTGGCACTCGCGGCAGCGCGCTTCATACACCTCAGAAGCGCCAACCAGCACCACCGGGTCGTCGAACGCCGCCGGCTGGCCCTCGATCAGGCGCTGCGTCCGGCTGGCTTCCTCGCCGCAGACGACGCAAATGGCGTGTAGTTTGTCCACATGTTCGGCGCGCGCGAGCAGGGCGGGCATCGACCCGAAGGGCAGGCCTCGAAAGTCCATATCGAGCCCGGCACAGATGACACGCTTACCGGTGTCGGCCAAACGCTCGCACACTTCGATGATGCCGTGATCGAAAAACTGGACTTCGTCGATGCCGACGACGGTCGTCCGGGGATCGAGCGCTTGCAGGATGTCGGCGGCGCAATCCACCGGCTGGGCTTCAAAATGCAGTCCGTTGTGGGATGTCACTTTCTCGACGTGATAGCGCTGGTCGATGGCGGGCTTGAACGCCTGCACCTGCTGGCGGGCGATGACGGCGCGGCGCAGGCGGCGGATCATTTCCTCGGTCTTGCCGCTGAACATGCTGCCGCAAATGAGTTCGATCCGTCCGCGCGAATGGTTGCTCATTGGGCCTCCCGAAACTAAAAAGGGCAGATACGCCCCAGGACGTATCTGCCCATTATCGCTACGATCTGCGTTTCGGACAATGAAGAGGGACGGGCCCTTTAGTCGATCAACTGCTCGTCGCGCAGGGCGCGCTTGATCTTGATGAGCGCCGTCTGGCCGATGCCCTGCAATGCCAGCACCGCGTCATCACCCTGCCGCACCAGCTTCAGTAAGTCGCCATAGGTGGACAGCCCGGCGTCGCGCAGGGCGTTGTTGGCGCGCGTGCCCAGGTCCATCATGTCGATGCCGTAGTTTTCCGGCATACGACGGGTCTTGGCAACCTCTTCCTTGGTCTGGATGTCCTCACGGCGCTGCAAGCGGCGCATGAAGCGATCCACCTGCCCCTCGGTGTCCATGAGGCGCTGAGTGCCAGTGTAGAACGGGTGGGTGCCGGACCAGACTTCAACGGTGATCTGCGGCCGGGTCGAGCCAACGGTCATGACGACTTCGCCGTCGACGATCACCTTGGCGTCGGGATACCACTTGGGATGAGTGTTTTCCTTCATGCTGCCTTACTCCGCAACGCTCTCGGCCGCCGGCGCGACGGGATAGACGCTAACGACCTTGCGGCCGAAGCGGTTCTCGAACTGCACCTGACCGTTGATCAGGGCGTAGATGGTATAGTCGCTGCCCACGCCGACGTTGTTGCCGGGGCGAAACTTGGTGCCTTTCTGGCGCACGATAATCATGCCGGGGCCAACGTACTGGCCGCCATAGACCTTGACGCCCAACCGTTGGGCGTTGCTGTCGCGGCCGTTGCGGGACGAGCCGCTACCTTTCTTGTGTGCCATGTTTCTGTTCTCCTGACCTGAACCTGCCTGACCCTAGCCGCCGACGATCTGGTCGACGCGCAGGCGTGTATAGTTCTGGCGATGGCCGCGACGGCGGCGAAAGCCCTGCTTCGAACGGTAGCGGAAGACGAGTATCTTCTTGCCGCGATACTGCTCGACGACGGTCGCCTTAACGGTGGCCCCGGTAACGGTCGGCTGTCCTACCTGCACCGCATCGCCATTGGCGAGGAGCAGGACGTTCGTCAACTCCACCTGGTCACCGACTTCGTAGGGCAGCTTCTCCACAGAGAAGGTGTTGCCCTCTTCGGCGCGGTACTGCCGGCCACCACTTTCCACGATTACGTACACGTTATCCTCCAAAAAGAACCGGCATCCGTACATGATGCCGGTCTTCGTCACGATGACTATTTGTTCACTGCGCGGCTAGGGCGTGGTTGGTGACCCGGGCCGCGAAGAAGAATTATAGGTCGGAACAGTGTGCTTGTCAAACTCGGAACGGCCGCGCTGGGCTTCACTCATTGGGGCCGAGTGTCCGCCAGATCCACTCCAGCTCGTCCGTTTCCGACGGTGTGGCGTCATCGTCCTCGAGTAGCGCGTCGGGCACGGCTACCGTCGTCTCCAGGGGCGTGGCGGGAGAGGGCAGCGGTGTCGCCATCAAGCCGGCAACGTCGCCGGCATCACGGAAGATGGCTCCGGCGCGGGGTGTCGGGCGGCCGCCCGCTTCGCCGGTCAGGGCCGCGTCGGGGTCGAAGCGCAGCAAAGCTTCCTCAAGCTCAGCATCGAGTTCGCGCGCGTGCTCGCGTCGGGCCACGCGCAGCCCGCGCCAGGTACAATTGCGGCAGGCGTAGCGGTAAGCGGGAATGAGCAGCAACCCGTAGAAGCGGTCGCCGAAGTGACGGCTCACGCGCACCAGCTCGCGTTCCTGACAGTTGGGACAGCCGGTGCTATACCAGAGGCGCTTATCACTGATAATGTGGTGACGTCGCCAGGCGAGGAAAGCCACCAGCAACAGTATGAGCGCGCCACCGGCGATCCACGCGCCGTTGCCGTTCGCCAGCCAGGTGATGGCCGGCCGCGTTCCTGGCAGCCGAGTCAGGCGCCGCAAGAGAACGTGGTCCAGGAAAGGCAGCGCCAGCGTGCCTGCGGCCAACAGCGCCAGCACGCAGGCAACCAACATGTCGATGACGCGCAAACCGCGCCACGGGATCGGCTCGTTTTTGTTCACAGCTCCAGACTCCGACGGATGATTTCCCACCATGCCTTATCGTAGTCGGTGTGGCTTACGAAGAATCTTGCCAAGTCTCGGCGCCGGGTGTAGGGGCGGGTCTCAGACCCGCCCCTACGAACCCCACCCTAGTCCTGGTAGTCCCAACCAAAGTCCACGCCTTCGCGCTGCTCGCCATTGGAGAGCCGGATGCCCTGGCGGCCGGTACCCGGCGCGGGCCATGTCCAGTTGCCAGGTATCAGCAGGTCAACGTTTTCCGGGCTTAGAGCGTCGATCGACACGCAGTAAATGTCGGCGTCCAGCCCCTCGAAGCGGTAGGTGCCATCCTCGGCGCTCGTGGTGGTCGCCAGGCGGTCGGCGGCGGCGATGAGGCCGCCGGGCGGACAGGCGCCGCGGCCGAGAACCAGCGTAATAGCGGCGATCGGGCTTTCGTTGGCGTCGTAAGTGCCGTTCGCACGATAGAAGCCGCTACCTTCCTCGGTTTCGACGCAGCCGCGCGACGGGTTGCCGTTGGTCAGGAAACACAGATCTTCCCAGACGACGCCGCTGATGGTGGCCGAGCCCGGTTGGGGCGGCCCAGCCGCCGCGGCCCCCTCTTCGACGACGATCTGCACCCAGAAGGCGTCCTCCGCCTGGCCGTTGATACCGAACACCGTGCCGTTGGCGTCGGCCAACTGCCAGTTGCTGCGATAGGTTCCCGGCGCGGCCGGCGCGGTCAGCGTCACCGACACGTCGGTCGTCTGGCCGGGTGCCACGGCGTCCTCGAGAGGCACCGTACTGGTGATGCCCATGGGGTCACCGTTGACAAAAGCTACGCCGTAGTCGGTCGTCCAGGGGCACGTGCCGTTGTTGCGCAACCGCCACGCGGCGTCGAATTCGGCTCCCGGCGGGAACACGGTGTCGTCGGGCACGGTCAAATCGAGTACGAACTCGAAGCTATTGGTGCAGTCGGCCGCCGCCGAGGCAACCGGCAGAAAGCGGAAATCATAGCCGAAGTCGATGTCTTCCAGCGGCGCGCCTTCCTGAAGGACAACGGTGATACTGTTGGTCGGCACCCCATTGCTGGAGGGGAAAGTGATGACGCCCTCTTCCAGCACCGCGGCGTTGGCTTCAGCGGCCGTGTCGAGAAAGACGCAGTAGGTGTCCGGGGTAATGCCCTCGAAGCGATAGGCCCCCGACTCGTCGGTCGTCACGGTGACCTCGTCGCCCGGCGACGCGGCCGTGCAATCGCCGGCCAGGAGACTGACCTCCACACCGGGGATTCCCGGCTCGGTCGCCTCGTGGACGCCGTCAGCCTGGAGCGCCGTGCCTTCGACGTTGGCAACGCAACCCGCAGCCGGAGATGTGTTGGAGTCAACTGCCGCGCCGGTTTGGGCGCAGAGATCGTGCCAGACAAAGCCGGAGATGGCCGGGCGGGCGGCCGCGCCCGCGCCAGTTGTCCCGCTCTCGTCCTGCAACACGTTATCGGTGGCCAGGGTAAACGAGTCGGTGACGCCGTTAACCGAGACCTCATAGGTACCGGCGGCCAGCCCCGTTACGTCGAGGGCCACGGTTTCTTCGAAGGGCACCAGCGCCTGGGTGCAGATAGCGCCGGGCTGGCGCAGCGTGGTGATGGCGACGCGGAACACATCGTCCGTGCGCTGGCTGATCACCTCGTCAATCTGCGTGCAACTGTCCGGCAGGTCACCACGGGCGACGACGTTGACTTGTACGGGGAACGATTCAAGCATCTGCACTTCGATGCCATGCACCATTGCCTGGCCGCGGCTCGGCTCTTCGCTGACCGGCGCGGTGGCCACGGCCTCGATTGTCGGCGTGGCGGCCGTTTCCTGGCCCCCCTGATTGCAGGCCGCCAGCAAAGCCAGCGCGCAACCGAGGGCGAGCAAGGCCGCGGTTCGCCGCCGGAGCGTTGCTCCGGCATCCTGATGGGCTTTCATACCGTATTCTCCTCCACTTGATCGGCCGCGCCCGGCGTGTTACCGGCGGGCGCGACGGCTGATCGAATCATCACGGCGACGAGCGCCATGAGGGCAATGAGCGCCGTACCTGTGGCGGCGAGGCCCGCATACCAGCCGGATGGCACGAAGCGCATCTCGACGGCGTGGCGGCCCGGCTCCAAGTAAACAGCGCGGAAGGCATAGTTGGCAACCTCGATGGGCGTGGATCGACCGTCAATGGTAGCCCGCCAGTCGGGGTGGTAAACGTCGCTCAGGAAGAAGTAAGCTGGCCGATCCGTCGTCACCGTGAAGCCGGCTACGTTTGGCTCGTAGCGCGTAACTTCGACCGTCGCCTGGCCCGGCTCCTGGGCCAGCGCGCGCCCGTTTTCCAGGATGACCACGCGGCCGGGATCAAATCCTTCGGCGTGTGTGGCGGCAAAGGCGGCGTCGTGGCTGGCGACGACTTCGCTGTTATGCAGGACCAGCACGCGCGGCAGGGCGCGAGTGTTCAGATAGATCGTCACGTTGGGGTCGGCGTCGAACACCGGCACGATGAAGCTCGTGTCGCCTGGCGGCTCTTTCTTGCCGCCAATCAGGTATTTAACGCCAAGGACGTTGTACTGCGGCGAGCCGCGATAGCCGACCGCGCCCATGTAAACGTTATAGTTCGCCAATTCCAAGGGGTTGTAGACGCCGCGGGCGGCGTAGAGGCGTTCGATCATCGGCAGATTGGGCTGCCACGCCCCGGCGGTGATGTCGATGCGGTGCAGGCCCGGGTCGGACTTCAGGTAGGCGAGACCTGGCGCGCCGGCGGCGAACCCCGGCGTCGGATCGTTCCACTCAATCTCGACCCCGCGGCCAAGACCGTACAGGTCGGTGAAGAGCAGCAAGACGGCCAACCCGGCCAGCGCGGTCCCGGCCAGCCGGCCGCTCAGCCCGCCGAGTAGTAGTAGCCAGCTGGCCGTCGCCAAGCCGGCGTATACCCACACCGCGCGTGACATGCTCGTCAATGCTTCCGGCGCGCGGGCCTGTATGGCGTATAGCGTCGCGCCGACCAGCACGGCGATAGTCGCCGCGCCGACCAGCAGCGTGCGGGCGCGGCCGTCGGGCGCGCGCCGGCCAAGCAGCGCGTCCAGACCTACGGCGGCCAGGGCCGCCAGGCAGAAGTCGAGCAGCAGAACAAAGCGCGCCGGAACCTGGAACGGAATGGACGGCAGCGACCGGGCTAGCGCCGGGTAAAGCGGGGTGGCCGGGCCTAGCGCCAGCAGCAAGAAGAATAGCCCGGCCAGGGCCAAGAACAACGCCGGCCGGTTTGGGCGGAAGACGAGCGCCGCCGCAGCCAGAAACCAGGTCAGTACGCCGGCATAGCCGACCTCGACGCGCAGCCAGTCGCCTCGGAAGGCCGCACCGCGGCCGTAGAAGTCGGGCGCGACCAGGCCGGTCAGGGCGCGAGGCGGCAGCGCGTAGTTGACGCTACGGGCATAGTCGAACTCGGCACGGAGCGTATGGGCCAGCGTGGCGGCGGCGGGGAACAGGCTAACGCCGGCCAGGGCGACGGCGACAATGCCGAGCAGCGCCAGCAGCGGCAGCGCCCAACCCTTGCGCGCGGCGACCGTCTGGTAGAGGGCGTACGCGCCGAGAAAGAGGGCGGAGAGGAAAGTCATCTGCCCGTGCCCGGCCAGTGCGCCAAGACCCAGCGCCGCGCCCCCACTGGCAGCCCAGGCCACGCGCGAAGCCGGGCGAATCTCGAAAATCGCGCGGTGGAGGCCAAGGAAGGCCAGCGGCAGCCAGGCGGCGACGGCAATGAGGTTCAGGTTGCCGATGTGGGTAATGAAAACGTCCGATAGCATGAAGGCCAGCGCGCCCAGCAGCGCGCCGGCAGGACCGATGGTCAGTTGCGGCCGCAGCAGCCGCAGACACGCATACATCGCCAGACCGGCGAAAAAGAAGTGCCAGACGACCAGCGCCTCGATGCCCCGGTAGGAGAAGCCGGGCCACAGGAAAAAGAGCAGCAGGTTGAACGGGTAGAACAGGCCCGACTGGTTATCGGCCAGGAAGGGCGCTCCTGCATACTGGTAGGGATTCCAGAACGGGATGGTTCCGCCGCGCAGGCTGTCGGCGGCAAAACGGTACATTGGGTAGAGGAAGGAGACGGAGTCGCCGCCCCCACGCGGCAGCCAGGCTCGCCCGCTGATGACGGGCCAAAAGAAAGCGACGGCCGCCAGCGCCAGCAGAGCGATGGAGACGGCATCGGGCCAGAACGCGCCGCGCGAACGGTCTCCACTGACGACACCCGGGCGATCATCCAAAGCCTGGACAGGGGCGGGACGGCGCGGGCGCGAGATGGATTGCCGCAGGCGGTGCAGGCGCGCGGCGGCGCGCGGCACACTATCGGAGGTTTGCTCCATAAATGTGTGGCGATTGTAGCACACCGCAGCGCGCAACCGCCAACCCGCGCCGAAAACGCAGGGGGATCCCCTCGTCTCGACTTATGGCGCTGGGCGCTAGGTGGTAGCTGGGCCTCGGCCTACCAGGGACATCACCGGGTCAAACAGCGCACCGTTCGTTGCCACGGCTTCGCCGCCGAAGATAGTTGGCGTACCTTTCCAGTCGGTGAACGTGCCGCCGGCCTCCTCCAGAATGACCTGCATCGGTCCGCAGTCCCACACGGCCATGACTGAGTCGACCATGATTTCAGCCCGCCCCGTGGCGACAAGGGCGTAGCCGTAGGCATCGCCCCACGTCCGCTGGAACCAGGTGGCGTCCACGAGCCGCTGAAAAGCGGCTTGCTTGTCATACAGGGCGAAGGTGTTCAGGTCGCTGGCCAGCAGGACGGCCTCGGACAGTTGCGCCACGTTCGACACATGGGCCGTGCGGCCGTTCCAGTAGCAGCCACCGCCCCGCGTCGCGTAAACCATGTCGTTGAGCGCCGGGAAGTGGGCCACGCCCAGCACCGGCTCATCATCGCGCACCAGCGCCAGGAGAACCGCATAGAACGGCACGCCGCTAATGAACGACTTGGTCCCGTCGATGGGGTCGATGATCCAGGTGTAGCGGTTGCCCGCGCCGCGACCCGCGCTCTGGCCATACTCCTCGCCGATCAGGGCGTGATCGGGCCAATAGGTTGTGATGAGGTCGCGCAACCTCTGTTCGGCCTCCCGGTCGGCGATGGTCACGGGGGAGTTATCGGCCTTGCGCTCGGCGCGAACGCCCGTTTGGAAGTAGCCGAGCGTGATACGCCCGGCCTGCCAGGTGGCGTCCAGGGCGAAAGCCAATAGCGAGTCCACGGCGGGGTCGGTTGTGTGCATGGAAGCGTTCCTATTCCTGAATGACGATCGTCCGCTTGCGGTGGGCCCGCCGCTGGCGGCGAAGGGTTGTGCCGTCGGTTTCCATGAAGGGCACGGGCAGGAAGGCGCCCGCGCTAAAGATAAGCAAGTTCTCGATCGCCAGCATAGCCGCGGCCATGAAGGCGACGCGATTCAGCGGCCGCGTCAGCAGCGCCGCGACCGCGCCGGCCACCACCAGCCACGCGCTCGCCTTCGGGCCGCCCATGGCGCGGGTGATGTGGACCTCTCCCGGCAGTTCCGGCTCATCCGGAGGGTAGAGCGACGTGCCCAGAACGCCCCAAAGATGGACGCCGGTCATCGGATAACCGGCCTGCTCGGCGGCGCGGGCATGGCCGGCCTGGTGCCAGAGCTCCGAGAGAAAGTGGAACGCAGTCGCCAGAAGCCCACCGGCCAGAGCCTCGCGCGAGCTTAATCCAAAGACGCGGCGGCCGATAAACCCGAACAGGAGGACGAGCAGCGCCGCGCCGGTTGCGGCCGAGGGCTCAGCGCTGATGGCCAGCTTGCCGGCATGGCCCAACGGGTAACGCTTGTTCATAGAACGGTTTTTGGAGAGAAATCAACCACCAATTAGTCACATTTGCCCTGTGGCAGCCAGACGCAATCCGGGCCACCCACCTTCCGTGGCGCCTGTGTTTATGGCTGCGGGTAAGTCAACAACACATTTTCCAGCACCAGGCGCGTGTTTGCGTTTTGGGCCAGCTGGCGCAGGGCCATCTCCGTCTGTTGCAACGAAGCCAGCACCCGTTGGCGGGGCCACTGGCGCGCCAGCCGAGCGAGCCGCTCCACCTCGTCGATGTTGCTGATGGCCGCGTCGCGCCTAGGGCCGTAGGCGAGCAGGGCCATGTCGCGCCACCAGCTCAGCCATGTGCGCAACAGGGGCGGCAGGGCGTCGGCCTTGCGCGCCAGCGTCTCGGCCAGCGCAAAACGGCCGACGAGCGAACTCTCTAGCGCTTTCTGCAGCGTCTCCAGTTGCGCGCCACGTTCCTGGAGCAAGGCGCGGTCGTGGTGGGCGCGAATGGCCCAGCCCAACCGGCCCTCGGCTACGTGGGCCAGCAGGTTGGCCTCGGCGGCGGCCACACCGTGACGCGCCATGAGGAGTTCTTCGATGGCTTCTGTCGGCACGGGGCGCAGCCCGACCGTCCGGCAGCGCGAGTTGATTGTCGGTAGTACGGCGTCGCTGTCGGCCGCGGTTAGCAGCAAGATTACGTTCGTTGGCGGTTCCTCGAGCGTTTTTAGAAAAGCGTTGGCGGCGTTAGCGTTGGCGGCGTCGAAGCGGCGCAGTAGGGCGACCTTGAAGCGGCCTTCGTAGGCCGACAGGCTCAGGTCCTGTTGCAGCCGCCGGATAGAGTCGATCTTGATCGACGCCGTACCCCGCTCGCTGACCTCCGGGACGACAACGCGCACGTCAGGATGCTTGTCCTCGCCGATGAGCCGGCAGGCGCGGCAGTGGCCGCAGGGGCGCTCATCTGGCCCGGCCTCGCAGTTGAGGGCCTGGGCCAGCGTCCGTGCCAGCGTCATCTTGCCGATCTGCTCCGGGCCGGTGAAGAGGTAGGCGTGGCCGATGCGACCGTGGGTGACGGCGTTGCTGAGCAAACGCACGGCCCAATCGTGGCCGACGATCGGCCGCCAGCCAGGTGCGAGGGGAGTCATGGGCAGGATTGTAGCGTGCGTTGGGGAATCGTGAAAGGAGTGGTGGGTGGCGGGGGAGCAGGAGAGGGGACAGCGGGGGGGAGAAGCTCCTCAGCGAATAGGCAGGTTTTCCCCTGCACCCCCGCTCCCCCGCTCTCCTGATATAATCCCCGCATGGACCCTCTCCTCATCTCCGGCGAAAACCTCAAAGTCGACGACGTTGTGGCCGTGGCCTACGGCCGTCCCATTGGCCTCGACCCGGCAGCGGTGCCCGCCATGGAGCGGTCGCGGGCGGCCGTCGACCGGCTCGTGGCCGAAGGGCGCGTCGTCTACGGCATCACCACGGGCTTCGGCCGCTTTAAGGATCGCGTCATCTCCGCCGACGAGGTGCGCCAGTTGCAACTCAACCTCGTTCGCAGCCACGCCGTTGGCGTCGGCCCCGACCTGCCCGACCCCGTGGTCCGGGCGATGATTGTCGCGCGAGCCAACACGCTGGCCCGCGGCTACTCCGGCGTCCGGCCGCGTGTTGTCCAACTGCTGCTCGACCTGCTCAACGCTGGCGTGACGCCGCGCATCCCTGCCCAGGGCTCATTGGGGGCCAGTGGCGACCTGGCTCCATTGGCCCACCTGGCGCTTGTGCTCATCGGCGAAGGGGAGGCGCGGCTGAACGGGCAGCTCATACCGGGCGGCGCGGCGCTGGCCGCGGCCGGTTTGTTGCCGGTGGAGCTGGAGGCCAAGGAGGGGCTGGCGCTGCTCAACGGCACGGCGCAGATGGTTGGCATGGGCGCGCTGCTCGTCCGCCGGGCGATAAACCTGGCCCTGACGGCCGACATCGCCGCCTGTCTGTCGCTGGAGGCGCTACACGGCACCGACCGGGCCTACGATGCCCGCGTCCACGCCCTGCGGCCACACCCGCGCCAGATCAACTGCGCCGACTTCCTGCGCCGCATTCTGGCCGGCAGCCGTCTCGTCCGGCGCAACGACCCGAGCCACGTGCAGGACCCCTACACCCTGCGCTGCGTGCCCCAGGTTCACGGCGCGGTGCGCGACGCCATCGCCTATGCCCAATGGGTCATCGACATCGAACTCAACACGGTCAACGACAACCCGATCATCTTCGTCGACGAGGCCGGTACCATCGACGTCATCTCGGCCGGGAACTTCCACGGCGAGCCGGTCGCGCTGGCGATGGACTATGCCGCCCTGGGCCTCACTGAACTGGGCAACATGAGCGAGCGGCGCTGCGCCCGGCTGGTGGACGCCGACAGCAACGGCGGCGTGCTGCCGATGTTCCTGACCGACCGCGGCGGGCTGGAGAGCGGGCTCATGATGGCCCAGTACACGGCCGCCGCGCTGGCCTCGGAGAACAAGGTGCTGGCCCACCCCGCCAGCGCCGACACCATCCCGACCAGCGCCAACGTCGAGGACCACGTGAGCATGGGCGCGGCCGCCGTCCGTCAGGCAATGCAGATCCTGGAGCATGTGGAGACCATCGTCGGGATTGAGCTTATGCTGGCGGCGCAAGGCGTAGACTTCCGCTGCCGGGACGCCAACCTCGACGCAGCGTGCCTGGGCGAAGGCACTGCCATTGCCTACCGACTCATCCGCGAGCAAATCCCCTTCCTCGACTGCGACGTGGCCCTCTCCCCCTACATTGAGCGTGCCCACCGCCTCGTGGCCGACGGCGCTATCAAGCGCTCCGTCGAGATTCAACTGGGGATGCCCTGATCGCCGTCGTGCCCGAGTGGTGACTTCTTTGGTGGCCTATTACCTCTGGCCTGAGTAAATTGACCGGCTACGTTGCGACAGTTGACACAGGTAAGTTAGCCATTTAGAATGCTGGCACGATATGGGCAGAAGTGCTTGTCGCTCGTGTCGATGCTTTTAGCCGGTAGGGACTCTATTCCCTTCATTTCACCCTGGTCTCCGCGATTCGGTAGCGAGATAAACGCATAGGCCCCGGTAGTTTCCGCCCGACGGGCCAAGGAGGAATCCGCGACATGCTCTGAACGGGGCCCCCCGAAGCGCCAAGTAAGCGCACCCTGCATGCCTGCGTTTTATCCGAAGTGTGATTTGAGCATGATTCGATCGACAAGTGAGGATGGAAACGATGAAAGCGAGACTGCTGGCTCTTTTGATTGGTCTCCTGTTGTTGGCCATGATCCCGGCTCTGGTGATGGCCCAGGGTCAGGCCAGGCCGGACCGCACCTTCCAGTTTAGGATGAACGCCGCCAACCCGCGCCCGCCGCAGCTGGCCGCCCCCAAGCCCGGTGCGCTGGCCGCCGCGGCGCGCCCCACTGTCCCTGTTCGCACCTTCATTCAGCCCAACGCCATCTACGGCTTGCTGAACGAGGGCTTCGAGAACCCCTGGCCGACCGCTAACTGGTATGTCGACGAGTTCAGTACCGATCACGACCTCTGCTGGGGCGTGACCGACTACATGCGCTACAAGGGCCATATTAGCGCCTGGCCTGCTGCCGGGTGCGCCGACGGCTACGATCCTAGTAGCAACTCTTACTACGCGGACTACATGTGGACCGAGATGGTCTACCCGATGGACCTGACCGGCGTGCGCGCGGCGTCCGTCCGTTTCCAGTACAAGAGCGACCTCGAGTTCGGGTATGACGTCTTCTACTGGTGCGCATCTCCGGACTACGGCGTCAACTGGTACTGCCAGGGGCAAACCGGCTCGACGCGCCGCTGGCGCCAGGTCAACGTCAACCTGGCCGACGTTCCCGGATACGGCAATATGCTCGACTCATCGGGCTTTGCCTTCATGTGGGGCTTCAGCAGCGACTACTCCGTCACCGATCTGGGAACCTACGTCGACGCGATCAAGATCAAGGCCGTCGGCCCGTAGATCGAAGTTGCCGGTACCATAGCGATTCAAACATGACCGGATTTCCAAGAGAGGAAGAAAACCATGAAAGCGAGATGGATGGTTCTGTTGGTGATGGTCTTGTTGCTGGCGATGATCCCGGCGCTGGTGATGGCGCAGGGTCGGGAGCGCGCGGAACGGACAGGCACTTTCGTCGTGCGCGCCGGCACGCCCTTCTATATGCCCCAGGCGGGCGCAAAGCAAGGGCCGTTGGCCACCCGCCCCTTGAGCCTGCCGCAATTCGGCCCGCGGGTCCAGGTCGCGGGGTTCAAGGCGCTGTTGCAGGAGGGCTTCGAGAACTCCTGGCCCGACGGCGACTGGTGGGTTGATGAGTACAGCGGCGCTCACGATCTATGTTGGGGGGCGGTGGAACGCAACCCGCGCAAGGGCTTTATGAGCGCGTGGCCCACGGCCGGCTGCGCCGACGGCTACGACCCGAATAGCTATCCTAACTACGCCAATGACATGGATACCTGGATGTACTATCCGATGGACCTGAGCGGCGCGAACAAGGGGTCGGTGCGTTTCGTCTTCCGCAATGACAGCGAGTTCGGCTACGATTACTTCTCCTGGTGCGCCACGCCGGACTACGGCGCGAACTGGTACTGCAATTACCACCAAGGGTCTACCGGCGGCCGGTGGCGCACGGTCAACATCAATCTGGCCAACGTCCCCGGCTACGGCAACATGCTGGGGGCGCCGGGCTTCGCCTTCGCGTGGGGCTTCTACAGCGACTTTAGCGTGACGCTCGAAGGGCCGTACGTCGACGCCATCCGCATCGTGGCGACCGGCCCGTAGTTTGCCGCGGACGGCCGGCTCAACTGTACAGTGAGTAGTTGGCCCCCACCGGCTCCCAAGGCCGGTGGGGGCCTTCGTCTTTCCAGCCGGTTTTTAGCGCCGCCACGATTTCTGCCCGTCCTACGAGAATACTGTCCCGTTGATGACCAACCGGAAGTGGCAGCCCAGGAACTCGGCCGCCTGCTTCACCATCACCATCCGGTCGAGGAAGATCTGGAAATATTCGATGACCGGGGCGAAGCTGCTGTCGATGCTCAGTTCCAGCCCGATGACCTTGCCCGGCGCGTCGACGACGACCTGGCTGCTGGTCGTGGCGTAGTTCACCCGGTCGTGAATGTCGAACTCCTCGAAGGTGCCGGCCTGGACGCGGCTGCGGTGGACGTCGGACTTGTCGGCGATGTTGAGCGCGGCCGAGACGGGCGTCGTGGCGTAGCCGCGCTCCTCCTCGTGGTTGCCGATGGCGTTGGCGACGACAACGCACTCGTCCGGCGGCAGGCCGAGCCGGTCGAGCAGACGGAGGGCCATCAGACTGCCCGTCTGCGCGTGGTGCTCGCGGTGGACGCTGTTGCCGATGTCGTGGAGGTAGCCGGCGATGGCGGCCAACTCGCCCATGCGCTCAGGCTGGTCGAGTTGACGCAGAATATCGCGGGCGGTTGTGGCGACGAGCATGGCGTGGCGCGGGCCGTGCTCGGTATAGCCGAGGGCGCGCAGGTATTGATTCGCGCCGCCGATCAGGGCCGCCACTTCGGCATCGTTCTTAATCGTTTCCAGCGTCACCATCAGGTTGCCTCCCGCCGTCCCCGGGCCGTGAATCGCCCGCCGTCCCGTTCGGGGTAAAATACGACTAACCAATTGTAGAACGCGCCGCGCGGACGGCAACGCCCCGCGGCGGGATAGAGGCAAACCCATGACAGACGTAGTGATCATCGACAGCGTGCGCACGGCTATCGGCCGCCACGCCGGGGCGCTTTCCGACGTGCGACCCGATGACCTGGCCGCGCTGGTCATTAAGGAAATTGTCGGGCGAACAGGGATCGACCCGGCGACTGTGGAAGAGGTCTACTTCGGCTGCGCCAACCAGGCCGGCGAGGACAACCGCAACGTGGCGCGCATGGGCGCGCTGCTGGCCGGGTTGCCCCACAGCGTCGGCGGGGTAACGATGAATCGGCTCTGCGCCAGCGGGCTGAACGCCGTCAATCAGGCGGCCCGGGCTATTGCCGCGGGCGAGGGGGACGTCTACATCGCCGGCGGCGTCGAGTCCATGACCCGCGCCCCCTACTCGCTGCCCAAGAACAGCCGCCCCTTTGGCCCGTCGGGCAACGTGACGGCGTGGGATACGACCCTCGGCTGGCGCTACCCCAACCCGAAAATGGAGGCCCTTTTTCCGCTGGAGGCGATGGGCGAGACGGCCGAGAACATCTACGAGATGAGTTGCGACGGCCGCATCGCCGGCGGCGTCATCAGCCGCGAAGAGCAGGACGCCTTCGCCCTTGAGAGCCAGCGCCGCGCCCTGGAAGCCATCAACGCCGGTCGCTTCCGCGAGGAGATCGTGCCCGTCGTCTTCCCGCAGCGCAAGGGCGACCCGGTCGTCTTCGACACCGACGAACATCCGCGCGTCAAGAAAACGGCCGATGGCTATGTCCTTGACACGAGTCTGGAAACACTGGCGAAGCTGAAGCCCGCTTTCCGGCCGGGTGGCACGGTGACGGCCGGCAACGCCAGCGGCCTGAACGACGGCGCGGCGGCGCTCCTGCTCATGTCAGCGGAGCGAGCGGCGGCGCTGGGCCTGACGCCGGTCGCGCGCTGGGTGGGTTCGGCCGCGGCCGGGGTCGATCCGCGCACAATGGGTCTGGGCCCCATCCCGGCGACAGCTAAGGCGCTAGCGCGGGCCGGGCTGACGATGGACGACATCGATCTCATCGAACTAAACGAGGCGTTTGCTGTGCAGGCGCTGGCCGTGATGCGCGAGGCGGGAATGCCGCCGGAGATCACCAACGTCAACGGCGGGGCCATCGCCCTCGGCCATCCGCTTGGCTGCTCCGGGGCGCGCATCCTGACAACGCTGCTGCACGAGATGACCCGTCGCCGCGCCGCCGGCCGGCCCATGCGCTATGGCCTGGCGACGCTGTGCGTGGGCGTGGGGCAGGGCGAGGCGACGGTGGTCGAACTTCTGTAATTGCGCTGATAGCGGGCCACAGACCGCGGACGACGGACCACAGAAGAGAAAAAGAAACCACAGATTACGCAGATTCAAGAATTCAATCTGTGTAATCTGTGTAATCTGTGGACTTCTTATCTTTACAGCGCGGCTGTCGGGGCGGCCAGGAGTTCGTCGAGGCCGAGGCGCTCGAGGGCGTGGTCGGTCGGGACGCCCGTCTGCGGGTCCCAGGCCATGTGCTCATACCAACGACGGCGTGCCCAATGAAATAACTCGTCGCTGATCTCGTGCCCGGCAATGGGGCCACTGTCGAACGCCAAGCGGATGCGCTTGGGGAGTTTGTCGTCGTCTGATGTGAACCCCTCGCGCAGATTGAACAGGCGGCAAAGCGTCTGGGCCCCCTCGCCGACGGCCAGAATATCGGCGATGGTGTACTCGCAGCCGGTGACACCTGTCAATAACTCGGCGTACTGCTCATAGTTGTAAGGGTAAAACTGGCAGTTCAGGGCGCAGTCCTGGAAGTGGGCGAAGTTGAGCTCCAGGTAGAACAGGCGCATCTTGTCCTCGTTCAACATCTGGGCCGGCATGGGCTTGATCTGCAACTCCGGGGGCAAGGCGGAGTTGACGCGCCAGATGCTGTCATTGTCGGTCGTGTAGGTCGTGTCATGGACGTTCATCTGGTGGTCCGCGCCGACCGGAGCCACGGCATAACCGATCCCGACCGAGTACTTCAGGCGCGGCTCGTGCATCGGTATCTCCTGCCCCTTGACCGTCATGTTGAACTCATCCGTCAGCGGGCCGAAGCGCTGGCTCATGCGGGCCACGCCGTCGGCCATGACGTCGCCGAAGCCCGCGCGGGCGGCGATCATCTCCACGGCGCGCACCAGCGTGCCCGGGTCGCCCCAACGGAACTCGACGCCGCCGGTGTCGGCCGCGGTCAAGATGCCGCGCTCGAAACACTCCATCACGAAGGCGATCGCCACGCCAGTGGAGATGGCGTCCATGCCGTTGGCGTTGCACAGCTCGTTGGCCTTGCTGACGGCCAGGTTGTCGTCGACCAGGCAGGTGGGGCCGAGCGCGGCCATGGCCTCATACTCCGGCCCGCCGTACTCCGGCCGCAGCTTTTGGTAGGGGTTGTCGCTTTCGTGCGCGAAGACCTGCTTGCAGTTGACCGGGCAGGCCTGACAGGTATCGCGCCCCTCCAGAAACATCTCATAGTTGCGTTCGCCGGTCAGCAAGTCCGCGTTTTCAAAGATTGGCTCGGTGAAGTTTTTGGTCGGCAAGCCGCCGACGTAGCTCCAATGGGCGAGCGAGTCCTGGGTGCCGCGGCCGAGGCCCTCGGCCGCCCAGCCCATCATGTCCCTGTAATTCGCGCCAAACCAGCGTGCGGTTTCGGTTACCGGCCGCCGGTCGGCCATCACCAGGTTAGTCGTGCCGCGTACGGCGACGGCCTTCAGGTTTTTGGAGCCCATTAGCGCGCCGAGGCCGTTGCGGCCGGCGGCGCGGTTGACGTCATGCATGATGGACGCGAATAGCACGCCGTTCTCGCCCGCCGGGCCGATCTGGGCCACGCGCACGCGGTCGTCGCCCAACTCCTGGCGAATGGCTTGCTCGGCCGGGTGGGTCAGCAAGCCCCACAGGTGGCCGGCGGTGTGAACCGAGACCTGCTGGTCCTTGATGAACAGGTAGACCGGCGCAGGGGCGCGGCCGCTGATGACCAGCGCGTCGTAGCCGGTGCGCTTGAACTCGTGGCCCCACCAGCCGCCGGCCTCGGAACTGGCGATAGCCCCGGTCAGCGGCGACTTGCCGCCGACGCCGTGGCGGCCGGAGCCGGGCAGGTTTGAGCCCTGCATGATGCCGGGGGCGAAAATCAGCAGGTTGTCAGGACTGAGGGGATCGATGTTGGGCGGCAGATGGCGCAATAGCAGGTACGCTACGAGCGCTCGCCCCCCGACGAGCCGCCGGTATACTGCCTCCGGCGGATACTCCACGTGAACGTTGCCCGATGTGAGGTCGATGTGCAGGATCTTGCCATAAATACCGCCCATCATAGGCTCTTTTCTTCTCCTCTTGCGATTGCGTTACCTGGTGGAACTTATCGCCCGCGTCCGGCTGGAGGGTTGGCCGTAGCGTGAGGACAGGCGGCGAACAAGCAACGGCGCTATCTTACGGGCGCGTCTCTGGCCGTGTCAAGCGCCCACGCGGGATACACAGGAACTTCCAATTGCGTTCTGTGAGCGTTGGCGCGAAATCCGGGACTCACGGTTCTAGCGCTCGTTGCACAGCGGCGTAGGCGTCCACAATGCCGTAGCCGGCAGCGTCATTAGGGCGGGTCGAAAGGTCGTCGCAGGGCAGCGAGTCGCGGGGTACGCCGGAAGCGGGTTGCGCCGTGTCGATCAGGATGCGCTCCGTCGCGTCGATGTCGCCGATCAGAGCGGGATTGGCCGACCATAGGAGGGCGACAACCCCGGCGACGTGGGGGCCGGCCATCGAGGTGCCCTCATTGCGGTAGTACGTGCTTCCAGGGTAGGCGGACAAAATGCCGACGCCCGGCGCGACCACATCGGGCTTGACGCGGTTGCTGCCGTCGGCCGTGACGGGCCCACGGCTGCTGAACGGCGTGACTTCCTCGGCCTCGTCGATGGCCCCCACCGTGAAAACCTCGTCATAGAGCGCCAGAGGACTATCGACACTGCCGCAGCCCGGTCCCTCGTTGCCGGCCGAGGCGACGACGAAGACCCCCGCCGCCCGTAGCGCTCGCGCCGCCGGCAACAGGGCCAGCGGATCGCAACCTTCCTGTTCCGGGCAGCCCCACGAGTTATTGAGCACCTGCGCGCCGAGGTCAGGCCGGCCGTCGGCGAAAGGATCGCCCCCTTGCGGGTAGGGGGCCAGCAGGAATTGCAGGCAGTCGAGGTAGCGCGGCGGGTTGGCCAGGTTGCGTGGCAAGTTCACACAGGCGATCCACATCGCTTCCGGGGCGACGCCCACCGACGCGCCCAGCGCGGTTGCCAGCGTATGCGTGCCGTGGCCGTTGCGGTCGGTCGGCGCGGTCGTGCCATACCAGGGGTCGAACCAGTTGTAATCATTGCCCGGCGGTAGGGTAGTCTGAGCCTCCGGCTGATGGCCGCGATACTGGGCGCGCAGTTCGGGGTGATCGGCGTCGACGCCCGAGTCGCTCTGGCCGATGATGATGCCGCGGCCGGTCACGCCCAACTCATCCCAGACGCGCGGCGCGCCGATAAGCCTCTGCGACCAGAGCGGCGTCTCCGGAGTGTCAGTAAAACCGGTTGTTGTGGGCGGCGGCTGGGGCAGCGGCCGCAACTCCGGGCTGACCAGCACGCGGTCGACATCCGACCGTCGTTCCAGCCACAAGCGCAGACCCGGTCCGCCGTCCACTTCCACAGCATTGACAAGGTAGTAGGGAGTGTAGTCGACGCCGAGCCGGTCGAGGGTAGCGCGGAGGTCAGCCTGAGTCAGATTCGCATAGCGAACAAGTGTATCATAGACAGCGGCGCGGCGTTGGCCAGGGTCCGCCATTGCGGAAACAGCCGACAGGTCCGGCTGGTCGGCCAGGATAACGAACAGGCGCTCGCCATGCCAGCCGGGTTCTCCGGCGCTTACATAGAGCGCCCCCAGGCCAATCGCGCTCGCCAGCGCCAGAGGCACAGCGACGCGCCGGAGAGCGTGGCCTCGCGCCAGGACAATGGCTACCCCGCTAAGGACTGTCGCGAGGGTCGCGCCAATCAGGGCCGCTTGCGCTGTGTAATAGCCGACGTCGCGCGCGCCAAGGTTCAGGATGAGGTTAAGCTCGTCGGGATCGATAAAGAGCAGCGGCGCGGCCGTCGCCAGAGCGAGCAGCAGAGCCGGGGCTAAATATCCATCCTCCCTGCCACGGGCCAACCAAACGACCAGCCAGCCCAGGGGTGGTAGCAAGACGAGCAGGATGAGTTGCTGGCCGTTGACGCCGAAGCCGAAGGCCATGATCGCCAGCGAGACGGCGACGGCTAGCCCGTAGAAGAGGACACGGGCGCGGGGGCCGGCCTCGTCACTGCGCAGCGCCGGCAGCAGCGCGAACGCCAGCGTCCGCCCGGCGGCCAGCCCGAAAAGCAGGGCCGCCGCCAGATTGAGAGCAGTATCCAGCGGCGAACCGAGCGCCCCCCAGGCTATCCACGGGATGGCCAGCAATGCCCCGGCGAAGAGCGCCAAGCCCCACGATTCTGCGGCGCGGCCGGGGGCAACGCTTGCCCGCCGGCGCAGAAAAGCGAGCAACGCCAGGTAGAGCAGGAGGCCCAGAAGTTGCAAGGCAGCAGCCGTCTGGGCGGCCGCCGGCGCGGCCAGGTGGGCGGGCAAGAGGCAGACGAGCAAGACGGCCGCGAGCATCCATGTCGTGAAGGCGGCACGGTAGCGCGGCGCGGCGGCGCGGCGGCGGCCGAACTGCACCGGGAGGAGGACAGCGGCGGCGTATACCCCCAGCGCAACGACCCGGCCCGCTCGCCAGTCGCCGCCGCCCGTCGCCAGCGCCAGTTGCTCGCCAACCCAGAGCGGGAAGGCGAGCATGAGAGCCGCGATGATGACGCCCAGCGCCAGAAAGAAGCCGTACGCCGCGCCGGGTTGTCGTGTACGCCTTACCCCGCCAGCGCTGTCTTGCTCCACCCTGTCAGCCTCCCCTTGCTTGGATACGACCGCGCTATAGAGCGGGATTAGGAACGAAACCCGTTGTCGGCAATGACCTGGCGGTACCATTGGGCGCTATCCTTGGGGATGCGCTGCTGCGTCTCGTAGTCCACCCAGACAATGCCGAAGCGCTGCGTGTACCCTTTGGCCCACTCAAAGTTATCCATCAGGGACCAGACGAAATAGCCGGCCAGCGGCACGCCGTTGCGAATGGCGTGGTGTGCGGCGGTGAAGTGATCGCGCAAGTAGGCGAGGCGCCGCGCGTCGGCCACGCGACCGCTTGCATCCGGCCCATCGCTGAAACTGGCCCCGTTTTCGGTCACGTAAAGCTTGGCCGGGCTGTACTCGAAGTGCAACCGGTTTAGCAGGTTGTACAGTCCCTCGGGGTACTCTTCCCAGTCCATCTCCGTGCGCGGCCGGTCGGGAAAGACCTCCTGCGGCAGGTTATCTTCGGCCGCCTCGTCGCGAGCCACCCGGCGCGTGTAGTAATTGACGCCCAGGAAGTCGGTCGGCACGGCGATCTGGGCCAGGTCGTCGGGCTGGACGAAGCTCAGGCCATCGGGCAGGAAGGGCGCGTAACCGGCGACGATGTCGGCGGGGTAGTGGCGGCCGAACAACGGGTCGAGAAACCAGCGGTTGAAGCGGCCATCTCCCTCGCGCGCCAGTTCGGCGTCATAGACGCTGAGACAGCTCTTGTCGATCCACTCGAAGTTGAGCGTAATGCCGACCTCGGCGTCCGGACTGTTGGCGCGGATGACCGGAACGGCCTGGCCGTGAGAGAGCAGGACGTGGTGGGCGGCGCGCAGGGCCGCGCTCATGTCGCGCCAGCCGGGCGCGTGTTCGCCGATCGCGTGGCTCAGGATGCTGATGCACCACGGCTCGTTGTGGGTGATCCAGTTCTTAACCCGGTCGCCCAGCGCCGCGCTGACGATATCGGCGTACTCCACGAACGCGCCGGCTGTCGCCCGGTTCGGCCAGCCGCCGGCATCCTGGAGCGGCTGGGGCAGGTCCCAGTGATACAAGGTAACGAAGGGCGTGATGCCGGCTTCCAGCAGGCAGTCCACGAGCCGGCTGTAAAAATCAAGGCCCGGCTGGTTAACTTGCCCGCGGCCGTCGGGCAGGACGCGCGGCCAGGCAATGGAAAAGCGGTAGGCCTGGAGGCCGAGCGACTTCATCAGGGCCACGTCCTCTGCCCAGCGATGGTAGTGGTCGCAAGCCACATCGCCTGTGCTACCGTCAAGAATATGGCCCGGGGTGTGGGCGAAGCGATCCCAAATGGATTCGCCCTTGCCGTCTTCGTTCCATGCGCCCTCGATCTGGTAAGACGCGGTGGCCGCGCCCCACAGGAAACCGCGCGGAAAGGTCAGGAAATCAGTCATGCAGCGCCTCTCGTGTGAACGCTCGCGGGTGCGCGCCACCCGCAAGGTGAATTGGGTCGGGTGAGATGATCCTTTTCGGGGGAATCTCCTAGCCTGAGGCATCGATCCTACGCAAATCGAGCCAGCAGGCAACCCAAATGGGCGCGCCGCACCTTGCCTGGCCCGTCATCGAGTGCTTCTGCGCGCTCGGCCGCCTCGGCATAACGCGCTAAAGCGCCGGACTAAGAACGATAAGGACATTCTCCGGTTGGCCGAATGCGGTTATACTTTGCCGCGGGAGAAGCGAAAATGGATAACACCGAGTTTCTAGACCTGCTCGATCGGGCGGTATCGGAGCAGGAGTTGACCATTCTGTGCCGGCAATTCGCGGTGAATTACGCCGCCTTTCCCGGCGCGAGCAAGCGCGATCGGGCGCGCGAATTTCTGGGCTACATCCGTCGCCAGGGCCGGCTGACAGGCCTGGGCGAGGCCATTGTCGCCCTGCGGCCCGACCTGGCGACGCCCGTGGCCAGGCTCTTCGCCGCGAGCGATACCGAACTGGCCTGGCTGGACGGCGTGGCGGGTGAAGGCGCAGCCATGGAATCCACTGTCACCTGGCGCTGGCCGTCCTCCAGCAGCGAACCGCCGGTAACATCAGCCGCGCGGACGACTATCGCGCCGTCGACGCCCATCGCCCTGGCTATGGACCCTGAACCACCGGCCGCGCCGCAGGCGGCGACTGGCAACCCCTACACGCCGGGCCGGAAGGTGAGCGACGACGCGATGTTCTTCGGCCGCGACGCCGAACACGCTTTTGTGCGCGAGCAAGTAGCGGCGGGCGCCTCCGTGGCCATCATCGCCGCGCGCACCTTCGGCGCGTCTTCGCTCCTCCACCACGCCGCCCGGCACGCCGGCGAAGATGCCGTTCAGCTGCCCGCCTACATCGACATGAAAGACCCGGCCTACCACACGCTGCCCGGCCTGTTGAACAGCATTTGGGCTCAGTGGTGGGCCATCGTAAAGCCCGGCAACGTCGTCCTCGTTCGCTCGCTGGCGGCGTTCGTCACCGCTGTCCGCAAGCTGAACGCCGCCGGATTCCGGCCGCTGCTATTCCTGGACGAACTGGAGCAGGTCACGTGGCGTCCGCTTGTTTTCGAGGACGGCCTGTTTGACGCGTGGCTGGAACTTGGGCGGGAGGGGCAACTGACGATCGCTCTCACGGCCCATTCCACCCCGGCCGACTTACTGGCGCAAGGCGGCTATCGGTCGCGCTTCTACGAACTATTCCGCCAACTCGACCTCGGCCTGCTCGACGCTGCCGCGGCCCGGGCGTTGCTGCGCGTGCCCGCGGAGCGAGCGGGGCTGACGGTGCCCGAGGGCGCGGCCGACTATCTGGTCGAACTGGCGGGGCCGCACCCATTCTTTCTGCAACTGGCTGGCCTGTATCTCTTCGAAGGCCTGGCGCAACAGAGCTACTCGCGCGCCCGGGTGACCGAAAACTTTCAGGCGGCGGCTGCGCCATACTGGCAAGAAGTGTGGGATTCGCTCTCGCCGCTGGCGCAGGCTCACTACCCGCTGGCGACCACAAAGGAGCCGGACGGGCTGGCCGGGCGGCAATTGCGCATCTTGGCCAACAAGGGGTTGGTGGTCGCCGATGGAACCGGCTATCGTCCGTTCAGCGACGGTTTTGCCGCCTGGTTGCGCCGCCTTCGCGCCGCCGGTGAAGCCGCCGCGGCTGTGACCGGCGCAACGCCGGTTTGAACGGAAGCCACCAAAGAATTTGGGACTATTTGGGCGGCGATTCGGCCGCGCCTTCGCCGTCGTCACTGTCCGCTTCGGCTATCGACGCCAGACTGGCGCCGGCCAGCCGGATAAGGTCGCCGGGATCCAACTCCAACCCGGCCATTGGGTCGCCCGTGCTGATGTTGACGCGGCGGCATCTGGCGACACGCTCGTCGAAGACGACGGGGACGTCGTCGGGCAAACAGAGCGGGTTGACTGCGCCGCGCGGGTAGCCGGTGATGGCGCGGATTTCGTCGTCGCCGGCAAAGGTCAGCCGCGACCAGCCGGAGCCGAGCGCCGCGCGCACCTTGCGGTGGTCAAGCCGATCGGGGCCGAGGACGCAGGCCATGACGTAGCGGGTGCTCTTGCTCTCGCGCAGCAAGATGGACTTGACCATTTCTTCCGCGACGACGCCGCGCTGGGCCGCGGCCGCGGCCACTGTGAAGACCGGCTCGCTGTGGGGCAACAGCACGTACGCGGTGCCCTCGCGGGCCAGCAGGCGGGTAACCTTGGTGTCGATTGCGCTTGTCGAGGTCATAATGCCCAAGCCTGTATTATAGGCGCAAATGCCGCTAAAATGGGCGCGAAACACTCGGATTGACGGAGCAGGCTTACGAATCGTCCTCAGACGGTCAACCCTGCCCGTTGCCCGGCAGTTGCCTGGTGGGCCCCAGGCCAACCGGCTGGCGACGTACCTCTTGCGACCGTAGGACAGCGGCGTGAACGACCCACTTAACAACTTTTTCACCGGCTTCCCGGACTCGCGCCCGATCTTCGACGCGGTACAGGCGGCCGTCGCGGAGCTGATGCCCGCAACGATGCGCGTCAGTAAGAGCCAGATCGCCTTTCGCCGGCGCATTGGCTTCGCCTGGGTTTGGATTCCCGAGCGCTACTTGCGTGGTCGCCACGCGCCGCTTGTCCTGTCCGTGGTCCTCCGCCGTGGCGATGAGTCGCCGCGCTGGAAGGAGATCGTGGAGCCGGCACCAGGGCGCTTTATGCATCATCTGGAGCTAACCGCGCCGGCCGATGTTGACGACGAGGTACGAAGCTGGCTGGCTGAAGCCTGGGTGGTCGCTGCCTGAATGTGGAGATATCCCTGATGACCCATCCTCTGATCGACCAGCTTCGTTTTACGCGCGCCGAATTCGCCCGCGGCGTGAAGGGCGTTTCGGAAGAGGACGGCCGCCGCCGCTTCCTGCCCATGAACTGCCTGGCGTGGAACGTTGGCCACCTGGCCTGGCAGGAGCAACGTTACTTCGTCTACTACGGGCAAGGCGGGCTGCTGTTGCCGATAATTGACCGCGAGTTCGCTTACGGCGCGCCGGCCACGGAACCGTCGCTCAGGGCCATGCTCGCTGCCTGGCGGGCCATCACGCTGGCCGCCGACACGTGGCTCGACGCGGCCACCTCTGACTTGTTGTCGCAGAACGTCGTCAACCTGAAGGGCAAGCCGCTCGGTACGACCTACGGCAATCTGCTCCAGCGGGTCATCTATCACTACTGGTATCACACCGGGGAAAACCAGGCCATCCGGCAACTGCTGGGCCACGCGCGGTTGCCAGTGTACGTCGGCGACATCGACGGCCGAGCGCCATATCGGGCGGAAACCAGTGCTTAGTGTCGGGGGGCGCGTCCATCATGGTATAATCGTTCACAAGAGGTGCAGGGGCTTCGGCTGATGGAGGCAAGTTTATGGCCTTAACTGGCACAGAAGAGACGCGCCGCGTCATTGTCGAATTACCCGAACCAGTTTACCGGCAATTGGGGCAACTGGCCGACGACTCCCAATAATCATTAGAAGCGCTGACGACTACAGGGCGAGCGACAGCGGTTGCTCTCAGACTAAATAATGAGTACGTGGTTGAAGCGAGGACTTTGTGGATCGCTCGTGAATGGCATCCGCCATCAGACTGAACGACTCTATAACGCCCCTGCGAACTTGGTCAAGGCTATACAATGAAACGCGCCGTCAGCATCAGCCTCGGTTCCTCTAAACGCGATTCGGCCGCTGAACTTGACCTGTTGGGCGAGCGGGTGTGCATCGAGCGCATCGGCACGGACGGCGACATGGAGCGCGCCGCCGCTCTGTATGGCGAACTGGACGGCCGCGTGGACGCATTCGGCGTGGGCGGGACCGACCTGGGTCTAACCGTCGATGATAAATATTACACCCTGCACTCCGTCGCTCGCCTCTTCCGCAACGTCAAGCACACGCCACTGGTTGACGGCTCGGGCCTGAAAAACACGCTGGAACGGCGCGTTGTGCCGCTGATGGAGGCGCAGATTGGCGCGCCGCAGCCGCGCCGGGTGCTGATGACCAGCGCGGCCGATCGGTGGGGCATGGCGATGTCGTTCTGGGACAACGGCTACGAGGGCGTCTTCGGCGATCTCATGTTCGGCCTCGGGCTGCCTATCCCCTTGCGCACGACCGCGGCCATCAAGCGCGTCGCGGCGGTCATCTTGCCCGTCGTCAGCCGGTTGCCGTTCGAGTGGCTCTATCCCACGGGCGAGAAGCAGGAGAAGTGCACGCCGAAGTTTGGCGAGTGGTTCGCCTGGGCGTCAGTCATCGCCGGGGACTGCCACTTTATCAAGCGCTATATGCCGCCCCGGCTAGACGGCAAGATTGTCGTGACGAACACGACGACGCCGGCCGACGTGACGGCCTTTCGCGCCGCGGGCGTCCGCTACCTGGTCACAACCACGCCGCGCCTCAACGGCCGCTCCTTCGGCACGAACATGATGGAGGCCATGCTGGTGGCCGCCAGCGGCAAGGGACGGAAGCTAACAGACGACGAATTGAATGAGTTGATCGACCGCCTGAGCCTGCGGCCGAACATCGAGACACTAAATCCGTAGAGACAAGACTTGCCCCTGCGGCCGCCGCGAACCGCGGAGCGCTCATGAACAATGTGGAACCCCTGCTTAGCGACCTGGTCGCCATCGACTCTATCAACCCCGATCTTGTCACCGGCGTGGCGGGAGAGGGAGCGATCGCCGCGTTCATCAGCCGCTGGATGGAGGCGGCTGGGCTGGAAGTCCAACTGGACGAAACGCTGCCGGGGCGGCCGAGCGTCGTCGGCATCGCCCGCGGCACGGGCGGCGGCCGGACGCTCCTGCTCAATGGGCACATGGACACCGTCGGCGTGGCCGGTATGTCCGAGCCGTTCCGGCCGCGCCTGGAGAACGGGCGGCTCTACGGCCGGGGCGCGTATGACATGAAGGGCGGGCTGGCGGCGTGCCTCGTGGCCGCGGCCGAGGCGGCAAGGCGCCAGTTGCGCGGCGACGTGATCGTGGCCGCTGTGGCTGACGAGGAGTACGCCGGGCTGGGGACGCTGTCGATCGCCGGTCGTTACCGCGCTGACGGGGCCATCGTCGCCGAACCGACGGAACTGCAACTGGTCGTGGCCCACAAGGGCTTTCTGTGGCTGGAAGTGGAGACGGAAGGCGTGGCCGCTCATGGCTCGCGGCCGCATCTGGGCGTTGACGCCATCGTCAAGATGGGCGGCGTGCTGGCCGGGCTTGACCAACTGGCCGATGGCCTGGGTCGCCGGCCCCAGCACCCGCTGCTCGGTCCGCCGTCGATCCACGCCTCGACGATTAGCGGCGGCGGCGAATGGTCGACCTACCCGGACCGCTGCGCGCTGGCCATCGAGCGGCGGCTGCTGCCCGGCGAGACGGGCGACGCGGCCGAGGCCGAAGTGCGGGCGATCGTCGACCGGCTGGCCGCGATCGACCCGGCGTTCAGGGCCGTGGTGCGCCGCGTGCTGGAGCGCGTGCCGCTGGAGACCGGGCTGGACGCAGCCATCCTCGGCGTCGTGCGGCAGGCGGCTGAGGGCGTTTTGGGCCAACCCATCACGCCAACGGGCGTCTCCTTCTGGACCGACGCTGCCTCACTCCACAACGCCGGCATCCCGACGGTGCTGTTTGGGCCATCAGGAGAAGGGGCGCACGCGGCCGTGGAGTGGGTGGACGTTGCCAGCGTGCGCGCCTGCGCCGAGGTGTATTTGGCGACGGCGCTGGCGTTCTGCGGATGACCCTGGTCGAACGATCAGGGCGTTACCGGCGCTGCCGCCCGCCGGCGGCGGCTGACGTAGCTCTCAGCCGTGTAGAGCGCCAGCGCCAGCCAGATTAGCCCGAAGCCGATCAGTCGCTCCACGCCGAACGGCTCGTGGTAGATGAGCACGCCGATGAGGAACTGGAGCGTCGGGGCGACGTACTGGAGCAAGCCCAGCGTCGTGAGAGTGATACGCCGCGCGCCGGAGGCAAAGAGGAGCAGCGGGATGCTCGTCGCCGCGCCCGCGCCGATGAGCAGCAGCGTCGTCGTAGCTCCCATGTGGCCGAGCGCGCCGCCGCCGCGCGCTTCTTCAAGCAGCAGGAAGCCAAGCGCGGGCAGAAAAAGGACAGCCGTTTCTACAAACAACCCTTCGGCTGAGTTGAGCGGCGCGGTCTTGCGCAGCAAGCCGTAGGCGCCGAAGCTGAAGGCCAGCGTCAGGGCTATCCACGGGAACGAGCCGTAGTTGAACGTCAGGTAGAGCACGCCGGCCGCAGCAACGCTGAGCGCCAGCCATTGCGCCGGGCGCATGCGCTCCTTCAGAAAGACGAAGCCGAGCAGGACGTTGACCAACGGGTTGATGAAATAGCCCAGACTCGTTTCGACGATGTGGCCGTTATTGACGCCCCAAATGTAGGTGTACCAGTTGACGGCCAGGAGCGTGCCGGACAGGGTGAAGGTCAGCAACACGCGCGGCCGGCGGCGCGCGTCGACCGCCCACGCCCACTTGCGCCGCATGGTCAGCACCAGTCCGACGAATACCAGCGACCAGACGATGCGGTTAGCCAGAATCTGCGTCGCCGGCACTACGTGGAGCGCTTTCCAGTAGATCGGCAGCAGGCCCCAGATGATGTAGGCGGTCGCGGCGTAGAGGATGCCCTTGTTCATGGGAAGCGGCTAGGAGCTAGGGCTAGGGGCTAGGGCGGAAAGCTCTCCCTGGAACCTGGCCCCTGAAACCTATCTTCGCGCCTGATAGTTGGGCGCTTCCTTGGTAATGAGGACGCCGTGGGGATGGCTCTCGATGAGGCCGGCATTGGTGATGCGCACAAAGCGAGCCTTGCCGCGGAGCTCGGCCAGGTCGGCGGCGCCGACGTAGCCCATACCGGAGCGCAGGCCGCCCATCATCTGGTAGATGACGTCGCGCAGTTGGCCCCTGTAGGGCACCTGGCCCTCAACGCCCTCCGGCACCAGCTTGTCGCGCGCTTGCCCGCCGGCCGGGCCACCGGCAGCGCTACCGTAGCGGTCGGCGGCATAGCCTTGCATCGCGCCCATGCTGCCCATGCCGCGATAGACCTTGTAGCGGCGGCCCTCGTAGAGGATCGTCTCGCCGGGACTTTCCTCCAGCCCGGCCAGCAGCGAGCCGAGCATGACCGCGTCGGCTCCGGCGGCCAGCGCCTTGACGATGTCGCCGCTGTACTTGATGCCGCCGTCGGCGATGACGGGCACGTCGCGGCGGCGGCAGACGGCCGCCACCGCGGCCACGGCCGACATTTGTGGCACGCCTGACCCGGCGACGATGCGCGTCGTGCAGATAGACCCGGCGCCAATGCCGACCTTGATCGCCCCCGCGCCGGCCTCAATGAGCGCTTCGGCTCCCTCGCCGCCGGCGACGTTGCCGGCCATGATCGGCAGGCGCGGGTGGCGGCGCTTGGCGGCGCGGATGGTGTCGAGCACCAGTCGCGTGTGGCCGTGGGCGGTGTCGATAGCCGCCACGTCGACCCCGGCTTCTACCAGGCAGTCCAACCGTTGCAGCGCCGTTTCCCCCACGCCAATGGCTGCCGACACCAATAGCCGGCCGCGCTCGTCCACGGCGCTTTCAGGGTAGTCGAGCTTCTTCAGAATGTCCTTGACGGTGATTAACCCCTTCAGCCGGCCCTCGCGGTCGACCAGCGGCAACTTCTCAATGCGGTGCTGGTGGAGGATCGACTTGGCCTCTTCAAGGCTCGTACCAACCGGGGCGGTTACCAGCCCATCGCTGGTCATGTAGTCGGCAATGGGTTGCGAGCCGGGGGTGACAAAGCGCGTATCGCGGTTGGTCAGGATGCCGACAAGGCGGCCGTTGCCGTCGGTGATGGGGATGCCGGAGATGTGGTAGCGGCTCATCAGCGCTTCGGCCTCGGCCAGCGTTGCTTCCGGTCGTAGCGTCAGCGGCTCGACGAGCATACCCGATTCCGAGCGCTTGACCTTGTCAACCTCTTCCGCCTGTTGCGCCGGCGTCAGGTTGCGGTGGATGACGCCGATGCCGCCCAGCCGGGCGAGGCCGATGGCCAGCGGCGCTTCGGTCACGGTGTCCATGGCGGCCGAGATGACGGGGATGTTGAGGTTGATGTCGCCAATCAGGCGCGTGCGCAGCCGGACGGCGGCCGGCAGCACTTCCGAGTAGCCGGGCGCAAGGAGCACGTCGTCAAACGTCAGCGCGATGTCGCCGTATTCGTCGGCAAATTGCATGATCGATCCTCCCGGGCAGGCGTCTTCCTCTATGGACGCCGGGGAGCCGGGGTAAATCGTTCTCCCCTGCTCCCCTGCAGCCCCGCTCCCCTGCGCTGCAACAGAGCCTTTCAGTAACTAACTCTGCCTCCTCGGCTTCGGCTTCACCGGCCGGCGACGCCGGCGGCTAAATATCTCCGGCCGGCGCTCGTTGCGCGACAGGACGATGTAGAGGCCGGCGAGAGCCAGACCCAGGGCCAGTAGAAACGAGTAGGTGATGGCCGAGTTGCCAACGGTCGGCTGATCGGGCCGGAAGAATTCCAGAAAGGCGCGTCCGGCACCCCACCAGATGAGGAACAGGCCGAAGAGCGTGCCCGCGCGCCATCGATCGCGAAAACGCCGGTTAAGGGCCACCAGAACGATGAAGCCCAGGAGCAGCCAAAGCGACTCATAGAGGAAAGTCGGGTGGAAGCGGGTCTCGGCCGGCAGGTCGGCGTATTGCGACAGGCGGTGCTGGGCATCGATCAGGATGCCCCACGGCAACGTCGTCGGCGGGCCGTAGAGTTCCTGGTTGATGAAGTTGCCCCAGCGGCCGATGGCCTGGGCGATGAGCACGGCCGGCCCGGCGACGTCGGCATAGTGCCAGAAGTTGAGCCGCCGCCAGCGAATGAACAGCCAGCCAACGATCGCTGCGCCGATAAAGCCGCCCAGGATGTTGATGCCGCCCGACCGGATGTTGATCAGGTCGAAGAAGCTGTCGAACTGGTCGCCGCGCCCGGCGAACGACTCGAGCGTGACGTAGGTCAGGCGGGCAAAGAGGTAACCACTGAAGATAACAAGAATAAGGCCGTTGAAGAACTCGTCGACGTTCTGGTTGCGCCGGGCGATTTCGCGCGCCGCCCACCACACGCCGATCGCAATGCCCAGCGTTACCAGTATGCCGTACCAGTAGATAGGGAACCCGTCGCCGATGGGAATCGTGAAGGCAACCGGGTCAATCTGGATTCCGTCTAGCATGTGTCACCGTTGCTGAAAAAGGATACCGAATTATTCCAGATAGCCGAGGCCGCGCAACCGTTGCCGAAGCTCGTCGCTGTCCAAATCGACGGCCGCGCCCGCGGGCTGAGCGTCGCGCTCGCGCCCGGCCCGCAGCGCCATCTGCTCCAGCGTCTGGTTGTAGGCGGCGACCGTGGTCGGGCGGTCGCCGATCAGGTTGGCTTGCTCGCGCGGGTCGATGGTCAGGTTGAATAGCTCATCCGGCGTATCGTCAACGTCAATGAGTTTGAGGGTCGCTCCGGCGGGGCGATCGGGCCGGACGACGGCGCGACGGTTGGACAGGCAGCGGAACTCGCGCAGCAAGTCGGGCTGGCGCGTCTCAATGGCTTTGACGAAGTTGAGTGGCGGGTAGACCTCGCTGAAGGCGGTCTGCTGTTCCGGGTCGCGGCCATTCAGAGTGTGACGCAGGCTCAACCGCCGAATGTTGGCCGCTTCGCCCTCCAGCAACTGGTCGACGGCCGCCGCCTGCTCCGGCGTCTCGATTGCCGCGTCGAGCACGGTGTGGAAGACGCGACGCGTGCTGACCGGTGTGGCGTCGCGCGTGCCCGCCGCCAGCCGCCGGGGCCAGTGGGCGATGAGCGGAACATGGACAAGCTCCTGATAAGCGACGAAGGCGTGGCCGAAGTAGCCGTGGTCGCCCAGACCGTCGCCGTGATCGGCGACGATGACGGTCAGCGTGTTGTCGCGGCCGGTGCGGCGCTCCAGCGCGGCGAATAGCCGGCCCAGGTAGTCATCCTGATAGGCAACTTCGGCATCGTAAAGGTCATTCAACACGCGCGCTTCCAGTTCGCCCAGCGGCTCGGCCAGCGGGGCGGCCCACCGGTACGCCTCGCGGTTCCAGGTGCGCAGGATGGTGCGCGCCTCTTTGCTCTCGCGGAAATAGGGCGCGACGCGGTCGATGAACTCGCCCGGCGGCCAGAAAGGCAGGTGGGTCTCCATCAGATTCAGAAAGAGGAAGAGCGGCCTGTCGCCGCCCGACTCTTCGCGCTCATCTAGAAACTGCACCACGTCATCGACTGAGCGCTCATTCTGGCCCTTGAAGTTAGCCATCTTCGACCACAGCGGCGTCAAAACGGCGTGGAGCGAGACCCGAAAAGCCAGGTCCGATTGGCCGAAGAAGTTCTGGATAGGGTAGGAAATACGGCGCAGAAACTGGGTATAAGCCTCGGCCACCAGGTTCATCGGCCAGGGCCAGGGGTTGGAATGGCGCGGGACGCTGGGGATCGCCCCGCCGTAGTTGTAGAACGTGTTAAAGCCGCGCTTGAAGCCGTTGTTTAGCACGCCAACCAGCGGATTGTTGCAGAAGCCGATGGTGTCGTAGCCCAGGTGGCGCAGCGCCTGGGCCAGGTGGGGACGGCCGCTGCTCAGGCTCTGCGACGACTGGGTAACGCCGTGGGCCGTTGGGTACTGGCCGGTGAAAAGCGAGGCGTGGCTGGGGATGGTCCACTGTGCCGGCGAGACGGCCTGCTCGAAGAGCGCGCCTCGAGCAGCGAAGCGGTCGAGATTGGGCGTAATCGGCCGCGTATGACCGTAGCAGCCCAGTCGATCGGCCCGCTGGGTGTCCAGAACGATGAAGACGATATCCGGAGAAGTCATGTTTTCCGCCTGTGGGCCTGCTCGCCTCATCCGGATCGCCCGGCCGTCTACGTTCGCTCTAGCGCATCCGCAGCGCCCCAAATGGGAGAATAGCACCGCTGGGGGGTGTTTGCCAAGCCGCGTTCCGTCGCGGCTCAGATACGCCCGCCTGGCGTTGCGTTTGCCAAACACCAGTTTTCGCCCTATCTTTCCCCCATGCAGGTACGCAAGCTGTCGCTGACCAACTTTCGCAACTACGCCCGCCTGGAACTTGACCTTCCAGGCGGCGTCGTGTTGTTGCACGGCGACAACGCCCAGGGCAAGACGAACTTGCTGGAGGCTATTTATCTGCTGGCGACTACCCGCTCGCCCCATGCCAGCCAGGACCAGCAACTCATCAATTGGGATGCCATGCAGAGCGACGACCTGCAGGTGGTTGGCCGGCTGGTGGCCGACGTGGCGCGGCCCGACGGCCAGCGCCATCTGGAAATGCGCCTGATCGTGGAGGAGCGCGGCGCGTGGGCCAATAACGGCCAGAGCGCGTTCCGGCGCGAAGCGCTGATTAACCGGCGCAAGGTGCGACTGATGGACCTGCTTGGTCAGCTACGCGTCGTGCTGTTTCTGCCGGAGGATGTGGAACTGGCGACGGGCGCGCCGGCCAACCGCCGCCGCTACCTTAACATCACCCTGTGCCAGGTTGACCCCGACTACTGCCGCGAACTGTCGAATTACAACAAGGTGCTGGAGCAGCGCAATGCTCTCCTGCGGCGCATGGCGGAGGGACAGACGCGCAACTCGGCTGACGTGCTGCAAGTGCTGACCGACAAACTCATCGAGCCCGGCAGCAAGGTCTTGCAACGGCGGGCCGCCTTCGTGGCCGAAATGGCCCGCGAGGCGCAGGACATCTACTTTCAGGACCTGATCGGCGGCAAGGAAGCATTGCGGCTGGGCTATCTGCCGGGCTGGTATGCCAACGGCCGCAAGACGGCCGACGACATCCTGCGCGACGGTGACTGGTTGCAGGAAACGACCGACCTTGGCGCCGTCGCGGCGCGCTTTGAAGCGGAGCTGGCGGCGACGCGCGCGGCCGATCTGGCGCGCGGCGCCTCGAACGTGGGCCCCCACCGCGACGACTGGGCCATCCTGGTCAACGGCAGGAACTTGGGCCAGTTCGGCTCGCGCGGGCAAGTACGGACGGCTATCCTGGCCCTCAAGCTGGCCGAGATCAACTGGATGAAAGCCGCCACGTCCGATGTGCCGATCCTGCTGCTCGATGAGGTCAGTGCCGAGCTGGATGCGCACCGGCGGGCGGCGCTCTTGGCCTACGTGGTGGAGGAGGTGCGCGGCCGCGGCACCGCGCAAGCGCTTCTCACCTCGACTGACACCGGCCTGTTCACGCCCGAATTTCTGGCCGAGGCGACGACGCTCACTGTGCGAGAGGGGCGGGTCACGAAAGATTAAGTGCCAGCGGCCGGGTTCCAGGGGCCAGTGGAAGAGCGCTCCTCCCTGGCCCCTGAAACCTGGCCCCTTTTCAGAGCGGCCGCTTGGCGGGAATGCCGGCCCGGCGGGGGTAGCGGGCATCGGTGGCGTGGGTTTTGTCGACCGCGACCAGGTAGTGCAGGGCCTCCGTCTCCGGCAGAAGGATGGTAGCCACGCGGGTTGCGCCGCCGCCGAGCGCGGCAATGGCCGGGCGGGCGGCTTCCAGTTCGGCGGCGGCGCTTGCCCCTTTTTGCGCCAGCATATGGCCGCCAACCCGGCACAGAGGCAGCAGCAACTCGGCCAGAACGCGCAACTCGGCCACAGCCCGCGCCACCGCCCAGTCATACGCCCCGCGGTGGTCGACAGACTGCCCCAGCGCTTCGGCTCGATCGGCGACTACCACTACGTCCGTCAGGCCCAATTCCCGGACAACCTGCTCAAGGAAGCGCGCCTTCTTGGCCACGCTATCGACGAGTGTCAGGCGCAGGTCGGGATAGAGGATTTTGAGGGGTAAGCCGGGGAAGCCCGCGCCGCTGCCCACGTCAATAAGCGCTTGCCCGCTAAGCGACCCGGTGACGGCGGCGCAACTGAGAGCGTCGAGGAAGTGGCGGATGCGAATGGCTCGCGGTTCGCGAATGGCGGTCAGCGAGATTCGCTCGTTCCACTCCAGCAGCAGCTGTTCATAGCGCGCAAACTGCGCGAGTTGGGGCGGCGAAAGCGCCACGCCCAACTCGGCTGCCCAGCCCGCGAACTCGTCCCACGTATCGAGGGTCATGGCTTGCTAATGGCCGCCTCCGGGCCGCCGATGGCAAATGGAACATAGATCCCAGCCAGCGCGACAACTAACCACGTCTTACCGACTCCGCTCCAGCTCTTTCAGCACGGCATCGAGCACAACCGTGTCCCATTGTTGACCGCCGAAAGCTACAGGGTTGAAGGTAATCCAGTCATGGACAATCCATTCGCGCGCCCGGACGTACAGCGGCGCGATGGGATAGACGCCCGACTCGCTGAAGAACAGCGACTCCACCTGGCGGTAAAGCCCCGCGCGTTCCGCCGGGTCGACGGCTACCCCGGCCTGGCGAAGCAGCGTGTCGGCTTCGCCGCACTGGCGGTTCTGCCGGTTTTCGCTGTCCTGGCAATGCAGCAGGTCGTTCAGCAAGTTGTATGCGTCGGGAAAGGTCGGCGCCCAGGCCAGCTCCCACAGGTCGGGCCGTCCGGTGGCATCCGGGCGGGTTTCCGCCAGAAGCGAGCCAAACTGCACCTGCTCGATGCTAATGGTTTCCTTCAGGCAGCCAAGTTCTTCGACCCACATGTCCCGGATGAGTTCGGCCTGACGGAGCGACAGGTCGGCCGAGCTGACGAGCATCCTCACTTGCGGCAGGAGACGGCAAGTGCGAAAGGTGCTGGCGGCCATTTGCTGGCGGGCGTAGTCGGGGCTATAGCCGGCCCCGACCTCGCCGATGGGAATGGCCGCGACGACGCCGGGCATGGTGGCGTGGCGCATCATCAGCGCACCGCCGTCGTAGAGTTCGTCGATCAACCGCTGTCGATCGATAGCCGCGCTGAAGGCGCGGCGCACTTCCGGCTCGCGGAACACCTGGCTGTCGAAGTTGTAACCGAGGTAGAACAGGACTTCGTCGGCTACGAGGCGCGCCAGATCGGGCGACCGCTTGAGGAATGCCTCGCGCTCGGCGGCCGGCAAGGGCGCAATATCGAGGCCGCGCGACTGCCACATGTCATAGGCATCCTGTTCGTCTTCTAAAAAGAAGATGTCCACCACGTCAGCGTTGCCCGCTTTGGGCAGCGGCCAGAGCGGATTGGCATGCAGGACCATGCTCTGCGACGTTAGCTCGGTGGGCACGGGGAAGTATGGCCCGCTGGTCACCAGATTTTTTGGCGTCTGCCAGCCATTGCTCTGGTTGCCGGCTGCGTCCACCCACTCATCCCCTTGCTCCGTCACCAGGTCGCGCGGGACGGGCTGAAAGAAGGGCATGCTGGTCAGCGTGAGGAAGTATCCGGCCGGACGGGTCAGGCGTATTTCCAGCGTCGTCGCATCCACGGCGCGAATACCGACGGCGGTTCGGTCGGCGTCGGTTGGCTCCGGCGCGGTAAATGCCGCCTCGCAGCCCTCGATCAGGAACAGCGAGAAGGTCAGGGGGGACGCCACGTCGCGAGCACAGAGTCGTTGGATGGCGAAGACGACGTCATCGGCCGTTACCGGGCGCAGGGGCTGGGCCGACCACAGCGCGTCATTCCGGCCCGGCAGGGGACTGTTCGGCCGAATCCAATAAACGTCGTCGCGCAGGTTGAACGTCCACGTACGCCCGTCAGGGGCGATCGCCCAGCTTGTCGCCAGTTCGGGTGTGATGGTATCGGTGGACGCGTCGTAATTCGTCAAACCCACGAACAAGTTCTGGACGAGATCGAGTTGCGCCTGGCTTTCGGCTCGACCGGGGTCAAGATCGGGCAGCCGACCTTCGAGGCTGAGGTCCAGCACGACCGGCTGGCGTGCGGCTTCGGCGGCGGCGGTTGGGTCAGGCGTGCGGGTGACCAGGGTGATCCGTTCAACGATGCGGGTGACGATGGCCGCCGCGCGGCCGGGTTCCGGCGTGCCCGCTGCGCCGGCCGAACCCGGGTCTGCCGGCGCGCAGCCGGCTAACCACAGACCGAGCAACAGCGCGCCGGCTAGCCGGCGCCGCCGGGCAACGCGTAGAGATTGATGTTCGCGCATGGCAGGATCATGCTATATCAGACGGGCGGTGGCGACAAGTGGCGGGGCAGGTTCGAGGAAATGTGGAGCGACCGGGCGCTCGTTTGCCTGGGCCCGGGCGCGGTAGTAATATTGGCTGCGCTGTCCTAATCCCGCGGTGGATATCCGGGTTCTATGTACGAACGAGTACTGGTTATTGACGACTCCCAGGAAATCCGGGACTTTCTGGTCGAGAACATCCTGCGGCCGAAGGGCTTCGAAGTGCTGACCGCCTCCGATGGCCTGATGGGGCTGGAACTGGCGATCGCCAAAGAGCCGGACTTGATGATCACCGACCAGCAGATGCCCGGCCTGACCGGCCTGCAGGTCTTGCAGAAGCTGCGCGAGCGCAGCATCGACATCCCGGCGATCCTGATTACCGGTGAAGGCTCTGAGGACACAGCCGTGCGCGCCTTTCGCCTGGGCATCAAAGACTACATTATCAAGCCTATCGACGTAGACGAGTTGAGCGAATCGGTCGATAAGGCGCTGCGCGAGAACCGGCTCCAGAAAGAGCGCGACCAGCTTGTGGAACAGTTAATGGAGAGCAACGCCCAGTTGCAGCGCCGGGCCCAGGAATTAAACGTTCTCTACGGGGTGGGCAAGTCCGTGTCATCGTCGCTGGACCTGGAAGAGGTGTTGCAGCGCGTGGTCGAGGCCGCCGTCTATGTTGTCGGGGCGGAAGAAGGCTCGCTGATGTTACTTGATGAGGAGCGTGGCGAACTCTATATCCGTGCGTCCAAGAACCTGGACTCCAAGGCGCGCTCCATGCGCAAGCGCGTCACCGACAGCCTGGCGGGAAAAGTACTCCAGACCAAACGAGCCATCGCCATTGGCGCGGACTCGCAGTGGAAGCGAACGCATACCGCCTTGCTGGTCAAGTCCCTCATCTATGTGCCGCTCATTCTCCAGAACAAGCCCATCGGCGTGCTGGGGGTCACCAACCAGGTGAAGGACTCGTCGTTTGATAGTAATGACACCCGGGCCCTGTCCGCGTTGGGCGGCTACGCGACGATCGCCATTAACAACGCCAATATGTACCACTCAATGGCCCGCGAACGCACGGTCCTGAGCGAGGTGGTGGAGCAGATCGAGGACGCGGTCATCGTCGTCGATGAGGACTTCCGGCTGCTGGTGCTGAACGCCGCGGCTCGCTCGCTGTTCGCCATGCCCGAGGGTAACGTCATCGGCCGGCCCATCATGGACCTCATCAGCGAGGTCGGCGTGGTGCGCATGGTCGCTGAGCCGAGCGCCCAGGAGACGAACGGCCGTGTGGAACAGGACCTGCCCCTTGCCGGAGGCTACTACCGGGCGCGGGTTACCCTCATCGAGGGCGGTAGCCGCTTCGTCACCCTCCGTAAACTGTTCTAGACGGTTAAACTGCTAGCTTGATGCAGACAGAACGGCGGCCCCGGACTTGTTCCGGGCCCGCCGTTCTTTTGATCACTGCCGAGCGGTCTGACTATGCCCGTTCGCCGATCTTGATGGTCAGTTCCTGCGCCTGGCCGCCGCGGAGAACCCGTACGATCTCCTTCTGGCCAACCACCTCACCGGAGAGAGCCGCCAGCAGGTCCTCGTGGCGCTGGATGGCCCGGCCCCCGACAGCAAGAAGCGTGTCGCCCAATGTCAGGCCGCCCTCGGCCGCCGGACTGCCGCTCTCTACGGCAACGACCAGCAGGCCGGCTTTCTGCCCGACGGCCGCGGCTGCGTCGTCGGGCAGCCGGACGCGCTGGGTGCTGACGCCGAGATAGCCGCGGCGGATGCGGCCGTGGGCGCGCAGCGCCTCCACCACGCCGCCGAGCGTGGTCGCGGGAATGGCCAGACTGACGCCCTGGCTAAGGCCCGATGTGTTCAACCCAAGTAGCGCGCCGTTGGCCCCGACCAGCGGCCCGCCAGAGAACCCGGGGTACATGATGACGTCGGTCTGGAGATAGCGATCGATCTGCCCGCCCATTGGCGTGCGCCAGCCGTCACCCAGGGCGCTGACCACGCCAAAAGTCGCCTGCACGGTCCGCCCCGGCCGCGCCAGGGCCAGCACGAATTGGCCGACACCCATATCGGCATCCGCGGCGTGGGGCAACGGTAGGAGACCGCTGGCCTCAACTTGAAGGGCAGCCAGGTCGGTGGTCGGGTCGCGGCCCACAAGCGTAGCCGCGACACTCTGCCCGTCGGCCAGGCCGACGGTGATGCCGTCATCGCGCCGGATGGCGTGATTGGCGGTAATGATCAGGCCATCGGCCGACCAAACGATACCGCTGGCGGGTGTATGGCGGCGCGCCTCGACACGGACGATGGCCGGCCCGCTGGCCTTTACGACCTCGGCCAGCCCGTTCGACAGGGTTTGAAGTGCTTCAGACATCCCAATTCTCCTCATTGATTCGCGTTGAAATACTTATCTTCAACAAGAATAGGACAAGTCCGGGCGCGACGAATCCCCCGATAGGCGAGGTGAGACCTGGAAGGATGGGTAGGATCAGAGCGAGAGCAGGCCTTGCCGGGTGGCTCGAACCACCGCGTCGGTGCGGCTTTGGGCGTTGAGCTTGCCCAGGATAGCATTGACGTGGAACTTAACCGTGTGGTCGCTAATCGTCAGGCGTTGGGCAATGGCCTTGTTCGTCAGGCCCTCAGCCAAAAGCGCCAGCACCTGAGTTTCGCGGGCGGTCAGTTCCACGGCGTCCTCACCGGCGTTGGCCGGCACGCGTTCTTGCAGCACACCGGCCAGGTGCGGCGCGAGGACGATTAGCCCGGCGGCAACGGCCTGCAACGCCGGCAGCAGCGCCTCTTCATCAAGTGACCGGCCGATGATCCCGTGACTGCCCAGCGCCCACGCCGCGGCCGCGCCGTCGGCATCGGGCACGAGAGCCAGCACCGGCACAGCTTGCTCCAGCGGCTCGTCCCGATCGGCCGCTGCATCCCAGCCCGCGTCCCATATAATGACATCGGCGGTGAGATCAGCCGCGCCCGCGGCCGCTTCGGCCAGCCCCGCCGCGCTGGCTTGCCCTACCACCCGGCAGTGGGGCAGATTCGCCAGAAAGGCCGTCAGTCCGGCGCGCGAAAGAGGGTCATCAGACAGTACGACAAGCCGCAGCGGATCATCCATGATGGCGCAGCATAGCACGCCCGCCTATGAGAAGAGTAAGACGACCGGTAGCTGTCCGCAACGCTCCTCGCCGCCTACTCCAACGTGACTTCGATGTCATAGGTCATCGACAGGCCGTCGATTTCCATGATTCGCACGGCGTAGAGGCCCGTTTCGGTCAGCGTCGTCTCGTACACTTCTTCTTCGTCGGTTCCGTTCTCGTCGACTGAATCGATGTATTCGGCGCCCGGCCCATACAGGTCAAGGATGGGGTCGCCGTCATTGGGAGTGACGATCAAAGTCAGGCTATCCCCCGCGTTGGCGGTGAAGAACCAGTAGTGAACCGCGTCGTTGGGAATCTGCACGGCGCTGCGCGGATTGCCGGAGCTGACGATGCCGTTGAATATATAGGGGAACTCAGGATCGACGTTGGCCAGGATGGCATAGTCGGCGGCTTGTCCACCCTGAACGGAGACCTGGATCTCGTAGATGCCCTCACCCGGCAGCGACGGCCCGTTGAGAAACTCGGGCGCGCCGGCCGGGGCGGTGTTCTGGCGGTTGACGATGACCTGCCCATCTTTTAGCACGGACAGGACGATGTCGGCCGGCGAAGCGGCAATCGCGTAGACCTGGAGCGTCTCGTCTTCGAACAGTTCAATAGTCCAGCTATCGACCGTACCCGCGGCAATGGTGACCGACGCGAATTCTTCATCCAGGTCATAGAGGTCGCCCCGGGCTATCACCTGGCCCGGCGGGCCGCCGGTCGGCGTCGCGGTCGGCGTAGCGGGCGTGCCGGTTACCGTGGGCACGGGGCTGCCGGCAGGGGTGTTTCCCGGCAGGGTGGGCGTCGGCAGGTTGTTTGTCAGGGTCGGTGTCACGCCGGGGAGCAGGGTTGGCTCTGGTGACGGCGTGGGAGCGGCAGGTGATAGTTCGCCCGCTCCGCCGGGGTAGCCCTCAGGCGTGTCGGTTGGGAAGGGCAGCTCAGGCGTGGCCTCCTCTAGTGGCGTCGGGAGCAGCAACTCGTCCGCGGTGGGCAAGCCCTCTGTCGTCGGTTGTCCTTCCATTGTGGGAACCTCGGCGACAGCCGTGCTCGCCTCGCCGCCCGCGCCCGGCGTCAGCGTGACCATCGTCAACGTCGCCGGTGACACGATTCGGGTCACTTCCAGATACCATACTTCACGCGGGGACGCTTGCTTGCCGCAGCCGACTAGACCCTCCCAGCGCCGCCAGCGCCCTTCGACCGTCATCAACAGCCCGTCGGGCAGCAGAGAACGCACTTCCCGGTCAAAACCACCGGCCAGCGCCTGAACTCCTTCTTCGGCTAGCCCCCATGTAGCCGGCGCGGGGTGCGGGTCGCTCTCGCAGACTAGCACCGGCTGCTTGCGAAAGAGGCCGGTCAATTGCAACACCGCATCGCGGTAAAGTCCGGGTGCGTTGGCCAATTCGGTGACGCTTAGCACTATCGGTCCCTGGGCGGTCGGCGTAAGCGAGGCCGCGGGAGAGGGAAATGGCGTCGGCCCGACTGAGCCGCCGCGGTTGCAGGCGGACAGCGCGGGCAACAGGAACAGGAAGAGAAAAGCAAGTCGGCGCATCACGTTGTTGCAAGTATAGCCGATTGCCGGGCTTATGGGATGAGCCAGCACTAAGTGAGGATTGCAGGATGAGAGCTATCAAGCGGGCGGCGAACCCTAGTCAATTAGGGTGTAATGCAAACTGCCTAGGCTAATCCGGATGTATTTATGAACTGCTTGGGTGAAAGGGGTTGATAATCTTGCTCCGTGAACGTATACTGCGTTTAGTTTGTTAACCAGGCTTCAGGTGTTCCATGACCCTCCAGTTGGACGCGATCGACTGCACCTTGCTCGAGATTCTTCAGGAAGACGCGCGCCTGACCAATGCTGAACTCGCCCGCCGGGTTGAACTATCCGCGACAGGCGTTCATAAGCGGCTGCGGCGATTGGAAGAAGCCGGCGTGATCGCCCGTTACGTGGCTGTGGTCGACCGGGAGGTGGTGGGCTACGACATGTTGTGCTTCGTCCAGGTGACGCTTCAGCGTCACGAGCCGGACGCTGTCAATAACTTTCGTCGCGAAGTGCAACACATGCCCGAGGTATTGGAGTGCCATCATCTGACGGGCGAGTTCGATTACCTGCTGAAAGTCATTGTCCGCAACCGCAAACATCTGGAGCAGTTCATCCTGCACACCCTGACGCCCGTGCGCGGTATGGACAAGGTCCGCACTAGCCTCGTCCTCAGCGAGATTAAGCCCACCGCCGCTATCCCGCTCGTCCGGCCGGACCCCCAGTAAAAGGAACTCTGATGGCTCAAATGGCGCCCACCTTGACGCTTGTTCCGGAACTCCGGCTGGCCGACTGGACCCGCACGATGCAGCGTTCGGTACTGCGACAGATGCTGGCCGTGGTAGCCCGTCCGGGCATCCTGTCCTTTGCCGGTGGGTTGCCCGCGCCGGAACTTTTTCCTACGGCCGATTACAGCGCAGCGTTGCAACACGTGCTGGCCAGCGATCGCGGCGCGCTCCAGTATGGCCCACCTTATCGGCCGCTGAAACGCCACATTGTCCGGCTAATGGCTCAGCGGGGCGTGGCTTGCCATGAGGATCAGGTCTTCCTGACCACCGGCGCACAGCAGGGACTCGATGTGTTGACCCGGCTGCTGCTCGATCCGGGTGGCGAGGTGATGCTGGAGGAGATCGTCTACACCGGCATCCAACAGGTAGTTGCGCCGCGGCAACCGCGGCTCTTGCCGGTGCGCACCGACCTGGAGTCGGGCATTGACGTGGCCGGCGTTGTTGAATACCTGGAGCGCGGCGCGCGTCCCGCGTTCCTGTACGTCATCACTGATGCTCATAACCCACTGGGTGTCAGCATCAGCGCCGAAAAACGGACCCAGCTTGTGGAAGCGGCGGCCGCCTACGGGCTGCCTATCATCGAGGACGACCCCTATGGCTTCCTGAGCTACGACGAGCGCTGCCTGCCGCCGCTGCGCGCCGGCAACGACAGCCACATTTTCTACGTCGGCTCCTTCTCCAAGATCCTTGCCCCGGCGCTCCGGCTGGGCTGGATGGTTGTGCCGGAGGCGCTCATCCCCAAGCTGACGGTCATCAAGGAGGCGGGCGATCTGGAGTCCTCGGCGCTGACGCAGCGAGCGGTGTCGGCTTATTTAGACGCAGGGCATCTGCCGGCCCACCTGGCGCGCCTGCGTCACGAGTACCAGGCGCGGCGCGATGCCATGCTGGCGGCGATGGCTCGTGAGTTTCCGGCGGGCATTCGGTGGACGCGTCCGCGGGCGGGCATGTTCATTTGGGTCGAGCTGGCGGAGGGAACCGATGCCGGAGCGCTCCTGGAGACGGCCGTCGAGCGCCAGCGGGTCGCCTTCGTTCCCGGACATGCCTTCGCCCTGCCCGGCATTCCCTGCCGGAACTTCATGCGGCTCAACTTCTCCAACTGTTGCCTGAGCGATATTGAGGAGGGGATTGGGCGGCTGGGGCGGATATTGGCGGCTGGATGATAGGCGAGCCCGCACGTGGGCCCAACGGCGGAGGTAGGGGCGCACCGGTGTGTGCGCCCGTCTGGCCGGCGTGTGCGCCCGCCGGCATGGGGCGACGGCAAAGAGGGCAGACGCGCGGGTCTGCCCCTACGACCTAGAGGAGACAACCAATGACCGACGATTTTCTGCCTATTAAAGCGATCGACCACGTTGAGTTGTACTGTGGCAACGCCAAGCAGGCGGCCCACTTCTATCGCACCGGATTCGGCTTCGGCCAGGCTGCCTATAGCGGGTTGGAGACGGGTAACCGGCAGACTGCGTCTTACGTGATGATGCAGGGCAAGATCCGGTTGGTCTTGACAACGGCCCTTGGGCCCGACCACCCGATCGCCCGGCATGTCCACCTGCACGGGGACGGTGTTGGCGTGGTCGCGCTGTCGGTGCCGGACGCGGCCAGCGCCTACCGCGAGACGACGGCCCGCGGCGCGACGGGAGCAATCGCGCCGACGGAGATGGAGGACGAATGTGGCGTGCTGCGTTACTCGGCCGTCCGTGCCTATGGCGACACGCTGATCAAGTTCGTCGATCGCGCTGACTATCGCGGCGCGTTCGCCCCAGGTTACCAGCCGCGCAACGGCTACGCGCCGGAGATCGAGAACGGCCGCGCCTGGCACAAGGGTGTCGGGCTGGCGGCCATCGACCACATGGTGGGCAATGTGGAACTGGGAGCGATGAACCGCTGGGTGCAGTTCTTCGCGCAGACCATGGGCTTCAGCCAGCTAATTCATTTCGATGACCAGGACATCTCCACCGAGTACTCCGCGCTCATGTCAAAGGTGATGCAGGATGGCACCGGAAAAGTAAAGTTCCCGATCAACGAACCCGCCGAAGGTAAGAAGAAGTCGCAGATTCAGGAGTACCTCGATTACTATTATGGCCCTGGCGTGCAGCATATTGCCTGCTCGACCGGTGACATCGTACGTACGGTGACCCAATTGCGTGATAACGGCATCGAGTTCTTGCGTGTGCCGACAACGTACTACCAGGAACTGGAGTCGCGGGTCGGCAAGATCAATGAGCCGGTGGACGTGCTCGCTGATCTGGGCATCCTGGTCGATCGGGATGAGGAGGGGTATCTGCTCCAGATCTTCACCAAGCCGGTGGAAGACCGCCCGACGGTTTTCTTCGAGATCATCGAGCGCCACGGCAGCCGCGGTTTTGGCAAGGGCAACTTCAAGGCCCTCTTCGAGTCCATCGAACGCGAACAAGCCCTGCGCGGGAACCTGTAGTAATTCAACTTGGGGGCATGATATGACCTACTACTACAAGTTGGGTGAAATTGCGCGGAAGCGACATACCCAGTTCAGGCAAGCGGATGGGAGCCTGTATCATGAAGAGGTGATGGGTATCCACGGCTTTGCCGGGGCGCAGTCGATCCTCTATCACCTTCGGCCGCCGACGGCCGTGCGCCGCGTTGGCCTGGTGGCTACCGCGCCGCTCGTCTACGAGGAGGCGGGGCCGTTGCGTCCACGCCATCTTCGCGCCGCCCCGCTGCCGGCTGGTGGAGATGCTATCAGTGGTCGAGTGCCCCTGATGGGCAACAGCGATGTCGTCCTCCATATCGCCCGGCCGACCGAGCCGATGTCCTACTGGTACAAGTTCGCCCATGGGGATGACGTGATGTTCATCCACGAGGGCACGGGCTTGCTGGAGAGCCAGTACGGCAGGCTGCGCTACGGCCCTGGCGACTACCTGGTGGTCCCCACTGGTGTAATCTGGCGGCTGCTGCCCGACGCCGGCAGCCCGCAACGGATGCTCGTGGTCGAGTCCTTCGGCCACGTCGCGCCGCCGAAGCGCTACCTGAACAACTACGGCCAGTTCCTGGAGAACTCGCCGTATTGCGAGCGCGACATCCGGCCGCCGGACGAGCTGGTTACGCATGACGAGGCGGGGGAGTTCGAGGTGCGGGTGAAGGCCCGCGACCAAATCACCTGCTTTGTCTACGACCATCACCCACTCGACGTGGTCGGCTGGGACGGGCATTTGTGGCCGTTCGCCTTCAATATCGCCGACTTCGAGCCGATCACCGGCCGCGTCCACCAGCCGCCGCCCGTCCACCAGACGTTCGACGGCCCTGGCTACGTGTTATGCTCCTTCGTGCCGCGCCTGTTTGATTACCACCCGCTGGCCATCCCTGCGCCCTACAACCACTCCAACGTCGATTCAGACGAGGTGCTTTACTATGTTGAGGGCAACTTCATGTCCCGGCGCGGCATCGAGGTCGGCTCCTTCACGATCCATCCCAACGGCATCCCCCACGGCCCGCACCCCGGTACCTATGAGGGCTCCATCGGCAAGCAGAGCACCGAGGAACTGGCGGTTATGGTCGATACCTTCCGCCCCCTGCGTCTGACGAAGCGCGCGGTTGAGATGGAAGACGAAGGCTATGTCTATAGCTGGCTGTAAAAATTCGGAACGACGGCGTCAGAAGATTGCACATTTGAGGTTCGTCAATCGTCGTTTGTCGTTCGTCATTCGCCACTCGTCACTATGATCATCGATCCCGACACGCTCGACAATCGCGGCCGCTACAAGCTGGTCATCGGGTCCGTGCTGCCGCGCCCGATCGCCTGGGTCAGCACGATGGACGCCGCCGGCCGGCTCAATCTGGCGCCCTTCTCTTACTTCACCGCCGTCTGCCCGACGCCCCTAACACTTCTCTTCTGCCCCGGCGTCCACGCCGACGGCCGCAAGAAGGATACGTGGGCCAACATCGATCAGGTGCCGGAGTTCGTCATCAACATCACCAACGAGGATACGGCCGAGCAGATGAACCGCTGCGCGACGCTGCTGCCCAGTGGGCTGTCGGAGTTCGAGTGGGCCGGCGTATCTCCCGCGCCGAGCGAGACGGTGCGCGTGCCGCGCGTGGCCGAGGCGCCGATCGCCTTCGAGTGCGCGCTTGACCGCATCGTCGTCGTCAGCGACCGGCCGGGCGGCGGGGCGGCGGTGTTCGGCCGCGTCCGGCGCATCCACGTCCGCGACGACCTGATCGACGACGGGCGCATCGACACGGCCGCGCTGCGGCCCATCGGTCGCCTTGCCGGGGATTCGTACACCCGGCTCGGCGAGGTATTTCACATGGCGCGGATACCGTGGGGATGAACATCGACGACCGACGGCGCGCCGTCATACTAAAAACTGGATGATTCACCTGCACGCCTTCACCGAAGCTGACATCGATCGACTCATCGCCTGGATGCCGACGGCCGAGTTTCTGATGCAGTGGGCCGGGCCATCCTACCAGTTCCCGCTGACTCAGGAGCAAGTGATGGTCTTTCTGGCGCTGACCGAGGGGGACGAGCCGGAAGTGCTGATGTTCAAGGCGGTGGATGAAGGTGGGGTTGTGGTGGGCCACATCGAGTTGCTCAACATCGATCGGCGCAATCGCCTGGCGACAATGGGCCGCGTGCTGCTGGCCCCCGAGGCTCGCGGACGCGGCTTAGGCCAGGCGCTGGTTCGCGCGGCGCTGCGCGTGGCCTTCGACGATCTAGGACTCCACCGCGTAGGGCTGGGCGTTTTTGACTTCAATGGCCCGGCCATTCGCTGCTACGAACGCGCCGGCTTTCGCCACGAAGGCACGATGCGCGACTACCGGCGCATAGGCGACGGCTACTGGAGCCTGTGTATGATGAGCGTGCTGGAGGACGAGTGGCGGACCCAGGCGCATGGTTGGGGACACATTTCCCACTGACATTTTCCCCGTAACTTGCTACACTTTCGCCCGAGACCAGAGAAACGACAGGTGAATTGAGTGGAGGGTGATCCGATGGACTATCAACAGATGCGGCGGGAGATCGACACGACGGGTTATACCATCGTGCGCGGCCTGCTAACGCCCGATGAAGTTGATTATTATGTGAGCCGGATGGAGGCGTTGTCGGGCATCACGCGCCAGGGCATGACTCGCGGCGGCGACCAGTGGAAAGGCAGCGGCCGCGGCTCCGGCGGCTCGTCATGGACGCTGCCTGACGGCGTGGTCAAGTCGCGCGACTTCTGGCCGGTGGTGGTCAACCAGCGGCTGGTCGAGATTGTGCGCCACGTGGTCGATCCCAACGTGCGCTTCCTGCAACACAATGACATCCACGTCGGCTTCTCGGCCATCTCGTGGCACCGTGATAGCGTCAACCGCGAGTTTGGCGTCGGACCGGACTGGGACGAGTCACAGGAGCCGTACAAGCTCGTTCGCTGTGGCATTTACCTGCAAACCTTCGCCGAGAGCAACTCGCGCCTGGGCTTTATCCCGGGCAGCCATCGGCCGCCCAGGGGGCCAGTTTCCGGCGCGACGAAGCGCAAGGAACGCTGGCTCAAGTGGCTGGGCGCGGCCAACTACCTGTCGCCCAAGATTCAGATGGCGATCTCGAACGCCGACTGGATTCCGACGGAACCCGGCGACTGTGTGATCTTCGACCCGCGCACCATCCACTCCGGCAGCTATATCACCGGCCCGAAGTACTCGGTCTTCGTTGCCTATGGCGTCGAGAACAAGCACTTCTCCAATCACTACAACTACTACCGCAACGTCCGTTCGGAGTTGGGCTATCGTGACTTCGATCCTGACTTCGCCCAACTGCTGCGCGATCACGACCTCTATCCGGAGCAGACGCCGTCGTTCGACTTTATCGAGGGGGCCTGGGTGCCGTCCTCTCTCGTCAAATCCATCTACTCCCGACGGCGCGATACGCCGGTTGAAGCACCCAAGATGTAATTACGAATTACGAATTACGAATTACGAATGAAGAACCTTCTCTTTATTCGTAATTCGTAATTCCTAACTGACGAGTCGCCGAATCTCGTCAACGTGTGTTTGCTCGTGGTCGGCGATGAGGTGGCAAATCTCCTCAATCGTCATGATACGCAGGCTGGCGTGGCGGCCGCTCCGGCCCCAGTCGTCATCGTTCAGACCGTCGATAAAGTCGAAAAGGGCGGCGCGGTTGGCAGCCATACCTTCGAACAGGGCTGGCGGCGTCTTGTCCTGGAGCTTGGTGACGACGCGCTGATTCCAGCGGGTCAGGTCGAAGTCGGCCGGGACGCCTTCGCCGCCGGCCCGTACCTGGACCATGAGCGCTGTCATCCCTTTTTCAGAATCGGCTACATGGCGCAAGATATCGGCTACCCGCCACTCGGCGCCCTCGGAATAGGCGACGGCGTTCCACTGCTCGTCAGTCAGCCCGCCTAGCGTCCGGTACGTCTCCTCGCGGACGGCGGTTAACTTTTGCTTGATGGCGGTCTTGGTGTCGTTGGTCATGAGGGCCTCCTGGAGTTGTCAATTGTCGGTTGTCGTTGGTCGTTAGGATGCTGGCGGCGGTCGGCGGTCTTCTTCCCTGGCCCCTAGCCCCTATACTTTTTGCGGATAATACAGCCCGTCCCGCTCAATGGCGGCGACGGCTTCCTGCCAGCCGGGAGGCTGCCTGTCGCGGAAGGCGGCGGCCTCTTGCCTGACGTCGTACTCCACGCGACGGTGCTCGGCCGACCAGCGCGTCCCGTCCCAAGCCAGCAGAGCGTACTTAGCGCGCGGATCGCCGTCGCCAGGCATGCTGACCGACGCGACATTGACCAGCAGCATCTCGTTCCACGGCCGGCTGCCCGGCAAATGCAGGTGGCCATAGGCGACGGCGGCGGCTTCCACCCCGGTGAACAGGGGCGCGAGGTCGGCGTCCGGCTGGCGGATGTGGCCGTAGCGCGCGGCCTGGTCAGCTTCAGCGGGGAAGACGATGTCGTTGAGATTGCGCGGGTTGGCGTGGACGATCAGCAGGTCATCAGCTGCGCGCGTCGTGGGCGAGACGCGCAGGCTGAACGGTCGCGCGGCCAGCCACGCCGTGTCCTCCGGGCCGAGATCCGCCTGTGTCCAGGGGATGATCTCGCGGAAGCGGTCGGGCGGACTGCCCCGGCCGGCGGCCCACTCGTCGGTGTTACCCATGAGCACCGCCAGTTGCTGCTCGCGCACCAGTCGCAGACACTCCGCGGGGCGTGGCCCCATCAGGCACAGGTCGCCGGCGAAGGCAACCAGGTCGGCCCCCTGCGAGGCGATGTCGGCCAGCACGGCCTTCAGCCCGGTCAGGTTACCATGAACGTCGGAGAAGAGGGCGATTTTCATAAGAGGTACGGATGACGAACGACGAACGACGAATGAAGAAAATGCCGACGGTTAAGAATCAACTGCCCCAGTATACGACTGACCAACGACGAACGATCACCGACGAATGCCAGCTGCCGGCTGCCTAGTGACAACGCTCAACTACTCCAGCCGCGCCACGAACCCGGGCCCGCCGAGGTACATCCCCGCGTCTACGTCGACGGCCAATCCACCGGCATAGGTATAGGGGGCGGCAACGGCCTCCGGGCGCTGGCTGTTCAGCTTGCCGATCGGGGTGTGGCCGTGGACGAAGCGGCGGCCGCCGTAGATCGATAGAAAGCGCGCGACTCGCGCCGGACCACGGTCTGCGTCCTGGAAGGCGCGCCGCTGCGAAAAGTAATCGAGCAGCAGGTCCCAATCGGCGGCATCGTCGCTGTTCAGGATGGCGCGGATGGCGCGGTTGACGCCGCGGATGGTGCGGCCGTAGACCTGGTAGAACGTCGCGTCAGCGTGGGCCAGCAGCCAGTCGCCCGCCAGGGCCATCGCCGGGAGCGACCGCAGCCACGCTCCGCGCTCCACCGTCAGCCGGTCGAGGTCGGACTCGACGCCGCCATTGGATCGCCAACTGGCAAGGAACGTGCCGCCCGGCCCGCTGCTCGGCCGGTCACCCAGGCGTTGCGCGGCCAGGATGAGTACGTCGTGGTTGCCCAGCAGCGCGCCGACCTGCCCCCCGGCCTCGGCCGCTTGCGCCTGAAGCGCGCGGATGAGATCGATGGCTGCAATGCCGTCTGGGCCGCGGTCGAAGTAGTCGCCCATAAACCACAGGGTTGATTCGCCGCCCGCCCACCGGCTGGACTCGTCAATGAGGCTCGCCCGGCGTAGCGCGGCCGTGGCTTTCTCGATCTGGCCGTGGATGTCGCCAATGACGAACATCAGCCCGCCTCCGGGCGGCGCAGCGTGAGCGACTGGAAGTAGTCGCGAGTGTCTTCCGGTGGGTTGACGCGGTGGAAGTCGAGGAGATCGAAGGGGCCAAGGACGGCGTTGAGCAGTTCGCGGTCGGTGTAGAAGGCGAAGAAGCGCGGCGGATCGAGCCGGTCGTCGGGCCAGACGCCCTCGAACGACTCGCCGCCATAGACGCCATAGTAGAACAACCCGCCCGGCCGCAGCGCGCGGCGGACGGCAGCCAGGACGCGCGGCAGATTGGCTTTGGGGACGTGGAGCAGGCAGTTGAGGGCGAAGACGGCGTCCAACTCGGCGTCGAAGTCGAGGCTCAGGAAATCCATCACGCGCGCGTCAAGCCCCTTGGCGCGGGCCAGCTGGACCATTTCCGGCGACAGGTCGGTGCAAACGACGTCGAGCCCCTGGTCGCGGAACCAGGCGCCGTGATGGCCCGGCCCGGCGCCAATCTCAAGCAGGCGGCGGGCTCCGGCAGCGCGCAGCCGGGCCAGGAAAGTCTCGCGTTCGATCTGCTTCCACGAAGCGATCGCGCCGGCATCACGCGCGACGGCCGAGGCGTCGTAGGTGCGGCGCAAGTCCTCGATTACCTGGGCGTACATAGGCGGGGAGTATAGCACCGTACCGGCCCGAGTGTCATAACCCGGCCGCGTTTTCCGCGACGGGCCGCCGGGCCTAACGCACACCCTCAAGCTCTACCTTGGCCCGCGCTCCAGTCAAGCGCATCACGGGTACTCGCCGCAGCGACCGCGCTGTCGTTGCCGCGGCGGTCCTTTTTGTCGTGAAGTGCTGGAGAAGTCATGTGGCCAGCGTGATGAACACCCTTACCACGCCCCGGACCGTCGCGGGTCTCACCGTTATGCAGTGACCGCTCCCTGCTCTCCTCATGGTTTGCCGCTCCCTCCGGTTTCGACTAAAATCCGTCAAAGACAATTTCGAAGCAAGGATTAGGAACGGAGGAGTGTCTTGCCATGGTCGCTCTGCGTTCTGAATTCCTAATTCGTAATTCCTAATTCCCACTGGGGTTGAACCACGCAATGAAAGAATACCAGACCGGACAGATACGCAACGTCGCTTTTGTTTCGCATAATGGGGCCGGCAAGACGACCCTCGTCGAGCGGTTGCTATTCAAGACCGGGGCGATCACGCGCATGGGCAGCGTTCTTAACGGCACCGCGCACATGGACTTCGAGGAAGAAGAGGTCGCCCGCAATAGCTCCATCGCCACCGCTATCGCCCCGATTGAATGGAAGGGCGTCAAGCTCAACGTTCTCGATACACCCGGCTTTCTCGACTTCATCGGCGAGGTCAACAGCGCCATGAAGGTCGCCGATAGCGCCGTCGTTCTTATCGAGGCGGTTGCTGGCGTCGAAGTGGGCACGGAGGCCGTATGGGCGGCCGCGGATGCCTACCAGCGCCCACGCCTTCTTCTGATTAACAAGATGGATCGCGAGAACGTACGCGTCCGCCGCGTTCTGGAGTCTATCCATAGCAATCTCCACGGCCATTTTGTCCAGCTCCAACTGCCCATTGGCGAAGGCCCGTCCTTCAAGGGGGTCGTTGACCTGCTGAGCATGGAAGCCCGCCTGGGCGAGAAGGGCGATAAGGCCGCCATTCCGGCCGACATGACCGCCGCGGTTGAAGAGGCCCGCTCGGCGCTTATCGAAGCCGCGGCCGAGGGCGAGGACGCGCTCATCGAGAAGTATCTGGAGGGCGAGGAACTGACTGCCGACGAGATCGCCCGCGGCCTGAAAGAGGCCGTGATCAAGGGCGCGGCTATCCCCATCCTCTATGCCGCGGGTGAACAGGGTGTTGGCGTCGACGCGCTGCTGGATGCCTGCGTCTCTCTCCTGCCTGCGCCGAATGAGGCGGGTCAGTTTGAGGCTACCGATGCTCGCGGCGAGCTTGTCCGCCACGACGTCAGTGACGCCTCCCCGACGACCGTTTTCGTCTGGAAGAGCCGCGAAGACAACTTTGGCAAGACCAGCTATCTGCGCATTTTCGGTGGGACGCTGGATTCCGACTCCCGCGTTTGGGATGGAACCCACGACGCCGAAGTCCGCGTTGGCCAGTTGCAGGTACCCAGTGGCAAGGACACCCAGCCTGTGCCGCGCCTTCACGCCGGCGATATCGGCACCGTGGTGAAGTTGGGCGACGCCGGCACGAATGACTCTCTCGGCGATCGCGGCCGGATTTTGCGTATAGAACCCATCGTCCAGCCCGACCCGCTGTCGTCCGTCGCCATCCATCCTGTGGCCCAGTCCGACACCGCCAAGTTGAGCCAGTCGCTCAATCGCCTCGTGGCTGAAGACCCGACGCTCCACTGGCACACCGAGCCGGCGACACACGAAACCATCCTCTCTGGCATGGGAGTTGCCCATCTCGATATCGCCGTCCACAAGGCGCAGTCGAAGTTTGGCGTCCACCTGCGCACGACCACGCCCAAGGTTCCCTACCGCGAGACGATCACCAAGGCGGCCGATGCCGACTACACCCACAAGAAGCAGACCGGCGGCGCGGGCCAGTACGCTCGTGTCGCGCTGCGCGTCGAGCCGGTGGAGGAGTCGCGCGGCTTCGAGTTCGCGTCGGAGATCTTCGGCGGGGCTGTCTCCGCGCCGTTCGTGGCCGCCACGGAAAAGGGTTGCCGGCAGGCGCTGGAGGGAGGCGTGCTGGCCGGCTATCCCGTCGTTGGCGTCCGCACGGTCATCACCGATGGCAAGATGCACCCCGTCGACTCGAAGGAAATCGCCTTCCAGACCGCCGGCCGTGAAGGCTTTAAGCAGGCGGTGCTGAAGGCCGCGCCGGTACTGTTGGAGCCGATCTATGAGGTCACGGTCACTGTGCCGTCCGATAATATGGGCGACATCCTGGGTGACATGAACACGCGGCGCGCCCGCGTGCTGGGCATGGACCAGGAGGGCAACAAGAGCGTCATCCGCGCTGAAGTGCCCCTGGCCGAGGTGCAGAGCTACGCTGCCGACCTGCGCTCCATGACCCAGGGCCGCGGCCTGTTCAACATGCGCTTCCTCCAATACGGCCGCGTTCCCGGCCACCTGCAAGAGGAACTCGTCACGAAACTCCGCAAGGAGCGCGAGGCGCACGAGAATGGGGAGTAGCTGGCAGTAAGAGATAGACTAGACTGACCGCGTAGGGTCAATAGAAAAGGGGCGTGCCCTCTCAGGCGCGCCCCTTTTTCGTTGGAGAGGCCGCGACTCTCGCGCCCTCCTCAATTGCTAACTATCAACTGCCCACGGCTTACCTCGCCGTCAGGTTCGCCACCGGCACCGACGTCGTCACGTAACGGGCGCTCACCCAGCCCGTGCCGCTGGCGGGGTTGAAGATCTCCACCCAGCCGCTATCGGCCGAGCGGAAGCCGGTCAGGCCGACCGTCTGGTTGGGCTGGAGCTGGCTGATCAGCGGCCCGCCCGGCGTGCTGCGCACGTTCAACCGCGCCCCACCCGTGCCCGTCACGGTGGCCGTAAGGCCGCTCGCCGGTGGCGTCCCCGGCTGTCCGGTTGGCAGGGGCGGCGTCGTGGACAGGCTGACCGCCGCCCGACCGGTGTTGTCGTAGTACTCCAGCCGGATGGGCACATTGCCCGCCGGCAGGGTGACCGTCGCGCTGAAGTTGCCCGCCACCTGGTCGCGCCACTGGTCGATGACCAGCCGGTTATTCACCCACAGGCGCACGCCGTCGTCGGCGAACACGTCGAAGCGATAGTTACCCGCCGTCACGGCTGCCAGCCGTGTCCAGCGCGCGGCGAAGCGGTCGGCCGGGATGCCCGTCGCCGGGGAGCCTTCGCCCCAGTTGAAGTCCACGGCCGCGTCATTGCGCGTCACGGTCGGCGAGCCGATGAAGTTGACGTTGTTGTAGTACTCACCCAGCCACGCACCGGTCGTCACGCCACCCGTGCCGCCGCCGATGGGGTTGCCGCCCGGCGGGTTCCAGGCCAGGCTCACGGCGGCCCGGCCCGCGTTCTCATAGTACTCCAGCCGGATCGTCGTCGCGCCGTTTAGGTTCGCATTAGCGCTAAAGCGGCCGTCGGAGGCGTCATGCCACTGGTCGATGATGAGCACGTTGTTGACCCACAGCCGCACGCCATCATCCGCGAACACGTCGAAGCGGTAGTTGCCCGCCGCGAAGTTTAGCGTCCGCGTCCAGCGGACGGAGAAGCGGTCGGCGGGCACGCCCGCCACCGGCGCGCCGGTGCTCCAATCGAAGTTGATTGCCGGGTCGTCGCGCAGGAAGGCCGGTTGCCCACTGAGGGTCATGTTAGTAAAGTATTCGCCCTTCCAAGCCGTGAAGGTTCCTGGAGGGGTCGCGCCGATCTGCTGCCAGCTAAACTTGGCGACGGCCATGCCGCCCGCCTCATAATACTCGACGCGCAGCGAGTGGCGGCCGCCGCTGACCACACGGTCGGCCTGCAATGTACGCACCTGGCTGTCATTCCAGGCGTCGATGAGCAACTGATCATCGAGCCAGACGCGCATGCCATCGTCCATTGTGGCGGTAAAACGGTAGTTGCCCGCCGACAGGTCCACGTCCCGCGTCCAACGCACCGAGAAGTTGTCGTCGCCGATGCGCTCGTGGGGCTTGCCGCCGCCCCAGTCATAGTTAATGGCCGCCTCGTCGCGCTGGACGAGGGGGTCGCCGGTGAGGGTACGATTGTTATAGTAACGGGCGCGCCAGGGCGTGTCTTGCGCCGCAGCACGGCTCGGGCCGAGCGCCAACAGCGCCAGGCCGCCCAGTAGCGCCACCAGGGGCATCACATAGCGAAAGGTTTTAGTAGACATAAGACTGGTTGCTCTCCTTTGAGACCTATTTCCAGCCGCAGACGGGGTAATGGGTAGAAACAAGCGAATCGCGGCCAAACGCTTTCAGTCTCTTCATTATACGGGTGGGGGCGTCGCCGTGGCGTGGCGCTCACTACCCACTCAAAGTAAAAGACGTTACGCTGTGGCTAATTGTTCCCGGCGGCCGGCCGATACCGCCGGCGAATTCTGCCCACGAGCCCGGGCAGTTTTCGGTCCACGTTTCCAAGGCGGCCGGGCGCGATTCTGGCAAGTGGCACGGGCGCCCTACCCGGCATTCAACGCATAGCCAATGCCCGGCACGGTTTCAATGTAGACCGGGTTCGAGGCATCGACCTCGATCTTTGAGCGCAGCCGGTACATGAGTTGCTTTAGCATCGTCCGGTCGCCGCCTTCCGGCCCCCAGATGGCGGCAATGAGGGTATCGCTGGGCAGCACCTGGCCCGGATGAAGCATCAGCGCTTCCAGGAGCTTGAGCTCCAGTCCCGTCAAGCGCACCGGTGGCTGCCCTTCGCGTTGCACCTCGCCACGCGAGCGGTTGAGGGCCAGCCCGCCGACGGCCAGCGCGGTCGGCGCGGCCGGCACGCCCACGCGGCGCATCACAGCACGAATGCGGGCGACGAGTTGTGTTGGGCTAAACGGTTTGACCACGTAGTCGTCGGCTCCCATCTCCAGCCCGCGCACTACGGCCTCGTCGCCCGCGCGCACGCTCAGGATGATGATCGGCACGGCGCTGATGCCGCGCACCCGCTTGCACACGCCCAACCCGTCCAGTCGCGGCAAGTTCAGGTCGAGCAGGATCAAATCGGGCGCGGTTTGCTCGAACGTTTCCACGGCCGTTAGCCCGTCGTGGACAGTTACAACCTCGTAGCCCGCGCGCCGCAGTGTAAAGGCCACCACGTCTGAAAGCGCCAAGTCATCTTCCACCACCAGTACTTTCACGCTACACCCTCCGCGACAGTCAGCGGTAACTGCATCCAGAAGACCGCCCCGCCGCCCGGCCGGTCGTCGACGCCAACCTCCCCGCCGTGAGCCTCGGCGATCTTCTTGACCAGGTAGAGCCCCAATCCGATGCCGTACTGCTCGTCAACCTGAGCGTTGAGGCGCATGAAGCGCCGGAACAGGTTCATGCGGTCTTCCGGTGAGATGCCCGGCCCCCGGTCGGCCACGGCGATGCGCAGCGTCCCATTGGCATGGCTAACGTTCAGGTCGATAGGCTGGCCAATGGGGCTGTACTTACTGGCGTTGGTCAGGAGATTCGCCAGGGCCTGGGTCAGTCGCGCCCGGTCGCCCTGCAGCAGCGGCAGGTTGGCGGGCTCGGTCACGGCTACCGGCTGCCGCCGCCGCTCGACGGCCGGCCGCACGATGGTCAGCGCATCGGCCATAACGTCATTGAGGTTGACGTCGCGTCGCCGTAGCGCAAACTTGCCGGCCTCGATGCTGCTGCTTTCCAACAGGTTGTCGATGAGCGACTGAAGACTATGGAGGCTCAGGCTGGTTGGCTTCAGCAGCTCGCGGATTTCCGCCGGGGAGAGATCATCCGCCTGATCGATGAGCAGTTCGATGCCGGCATTGAGCGTGCTGAGCGGCGTGCGGAATTCGTGAGAGATGTTGGCCAGAAAGAAGGCGCGCAGATTGCGCAGCGCCTGTTCTTCGGTCACGTCGCGCAGGACCAGCGCCACCTGCACTGTGTCGCTGTTAGGCGGAACCATCCGCGCGCCCGTCACGGCCACGACCATCGCTTTGCCGGCGCGGGTTAGCACCTCGATCTCGCGCTTGTCGCCCGCCGGGGGAATGCGGTCGAGAAAGGTCTGCCCGTCCGGCGCATCGGCCAGCGGGAAGACGTGATCGATGAATTGACCGACAGCTTCGGCGCTCGACCAGCCGGTCAGTGTCTCCGCGCCCTGGCTCATGAACGTGACCCGACCGCCCGTGTCGAATGTGACCACACCCTCGACGACGGATTGGACGAGCGTGTTGAGCCAGTCGCGCGCTTGTGATCGCTCGTCCAGCGCCTCCAGCATTGTCGCCTGGCTTCGTTTTAATGACGACGACAGCGTCGCCAGTTCCGGCGGCCCGCCCAAACGCGGGATAGTCGCCGCCAGATCGCCCTCACTAATCTGCTCGGCGGCCGCGGTCAGCCGATCGAGCGGCGCGGTCAGGCGGCGAATGTACCAAACCCCGGCGGCGACGCCGACCAGAGCGACTACGCCGGTGCTGGCGAACAGAACGAGCAGGGCACGCCGTTCCGTATCCAGCAGGCTGTCCACCGGGAGTTCGACCTCGGCCACCAGCGCGTCGCGGCCGTACTGATCCCGCAACGGGAACTGTGAGATGAGATAGGTTCGTCCGGCGGCGGTCAATTCGCGCCCGTCGCCGCGGCGCTGCACCGTTGCCACGCCGGGCGGCAGCGTTGTCGCCAGCGTTTCGCCCGCGGTGCTGAGTATTGTTTGCCCGACGCCGGTGTTGGCGCTCAGTTGGGACAGAAACTGGCTGTCGAGGCGGATGCCGGTGATAACCGTGCCCAACGTCTCCGGGATGTCACTGCTGAGGACTTCGCGACCGGCCAGCAGAACAGGGCGGTCGTTGACGAGGGCGACGCCGTTGCGCGGACCAATGGGGCAGCGCGCCAGATCGGCGACGGTAGCGGCGACGACCTGCTCCTGGTTGCAGAGGGCGATCAGGTCAAGGTCGCTCTGTTCCTGGAAGGCGCGCAGGTAAGGCTCGATAGCCCCGGCGTCCCCGTCCTGAATCAGCCGGCGGAGCGTCGGCCGCTCGGCTAGCAGCGCCGTCAGATCGACTACGCGGCGCTGCGCGGCGTCGTAGAGCGTCTGGGTAGCGCGCGCAGTCGCGTCCACGCGCTGCCAGGCTTGCTGCTCCAGTTGTGATCGCGCCAGCAGGAACGCGGGGACCCCGGCGCTGAGCGTGGTAAGCACAATCAGGACGACGACGACAATGACTAGCCGTGTCGCCAGGCGAGTTCGGGTGAGGATGCGACGCATGACGGGTAAACCCCAGTCTTCATAATAACCGAATTCGCTCGATCGGACAGCGGCGCAAGGGCGGGCGCGCAAAACCGGTCAGGCTGGATTACACCGGCTACACTTCTATCATGCTCCCCATCACCATTCGCCCGTACCGCCCCGACGAGCTAGAGGCTGTCGCCCGCCTCTGGCAAGATACCATCCTCGCCACGGTCGACTATGTACCGCTCATCCGCACGTACACCTGGGAGGGCAACCAGGCATACTTTCGCGAGAACGTAGCTGCCAAGTATGACATTTGGGTCGCGGAAGCTGATGGCGACCTGGCCGGCTTCGTGGCCCTGCGTGACGGCGTGATCGATGAATTGTTTGTCCGCGTCGATCGGCACCGGCAAGGCATCGGCACGGCGCTTCTGGAACATGCCAAGCGGCTTTCTCCCAATGGCCTGACGTTGATGACGTTCCAGCAAAACGCGCAAGCCCGCGCCTTTTACGAAAAGCATGGCTTTCGGGCTGTTCGCTTTGGCGTCAGCCCCGCGCCTGAGAGCGTTCCCGACGTCGAGTATCACTGGTCGGAGCAGCAAGATGACACGGGCGACGGGGCTATCACATCAGAATGATGTGAAGCTGCATTTTATCGCTCCGCGTCAATGGAGACGAGGGCGGTCATCCCCCAACGGAGAGGCAGGGCAGGGTAGCTGTCGAGGGCGATGCGCACGGGATAGGTCACGTCGCCGCGCGTCAGCGCCGGCACGCGGCCGATCTCGGTCACGTTCCCGCGCAACGTCTCGCCCGGCAGCGCGTCGAACGTCACCTCGGCCGCCTGTCCCGGCTCCAGATAGACCACGTCCAATTCCACCAGGTCGGTCGTCTCAACTGCCCAACGCGTTGTGTCAGCGAGTTGGACCACGACCCCACCCGGCGCAACCAGTTCGCCCACCTCTACCAGCACATCGCCAACGATCCCGGCGAACGGCGCGATCAGTGTCGTTCGCGCCAGGGCGTTTTCCGCCTCCCCTAGTGCGGCGCGGGCGCTCTGCGCGCCGGCCTCGGTTTGGGCGACAGCCGCGTTGGCCTGCTCTAGCGCCACGCCGGCCCGAGCCAGACCCAGCCGCGCCTGCTCCACGCCGATCTCAGCGAGGTGGATTTGCTCCGGCCGCGCCCCGGCGTTCAGCAGGGCCAGTTGCGCCGCAGCCAGCTCCCGCTGCGCCGCCGCCACGGCTACGACCGCGCCGGCCGATTGCCGCTCGGCATCGGTCGCGCCGGCCTGAGCGTCGGCGAGCGCGAGCTGCGCCGCGCTGTAACTGGCTTCGGCGGCCTGCAACTGCGCCCGCACGCTCTCTTCCGGCGCGCCCAGGCCAGGGCAAATCTGGC